>NZ_CATKQM010000018.1:0-108120 GCF_949768225.1 Pseudomonas sp. IT-P44
AATCGCCGTCGGAATGCCGATCAAAATCGCATACATCAACGTCTGCCCCACCGACGCCTGATACACCTGCACCGCCAGCATCGCCGCCGGGTGCGGCGGCACCAGCGCATGCACCACCGACAGCCCGGCGACCATCGGCAAACCGACCATCAGGATCGATACACCCACGCGGCGCGCCACGGTAAAGGCAATCGGCACCAGCAACACAAAACCGACTTCGAAGAACAGCGGCAGCCCGACCAAAAACGCGATGCACACCATCGCCCAATGCGCGTTCTTCTCGCCAAAACGGTCGATCAAGGTGCGCGCCACCTGCTCGGCGCCGCCGGACTCGGCCATCATCTTGCCGAGCATCGTGCCCAGCGCCACCACCAGCGCGATATGCCCCAGGGTCTTGCCGACACCGGCCTCGTAGGCGCCGACCACGCCGGACGGCGGCATGCCGGACAGCAGCGCCAGGCCGATGGACACCAGAGTGATGACGATGAAGGGATTGAGCCGGTAACGGGCGATCAGAACGATCAGCGCGATGATGGCAATGGCGGCATACACCAGCAGCCAATAGCCGAAGGACAGGGTCATGCGGTACTCCTCGAAAGGGTCACGTCGAATGGGTTGTGAAACTCATAAAACATTTCGAGAGGTGATTTTCAAACGAGGCGAAAGTAATTTTCGTAGAGGGATAAGGGTTGTCGTACAGAGGTATGGGGGGTCGTGTTTTTTGAAACTGGGCCAGGCGGATTTTCATCGCGCCTGAGCCATTAATGTTGAAGTACAGCTCGCGTTTGAATCGTTTTGCGCAGTCGGTGAATTGTCGGCTCGCCGCCGATGACCGATTGGCTCAGTCGTGCATTTCCGCAGCAAGCACATTCACCAGCGCAGCGGCCGGCATCTCTCGAATCAGGGGCGCCCCCTGCCCCGCCCACTGCACGGCAAACTCCGTGTTTGCCTGGGCGGTGGCCGCGGCGTTGAGCGCTTTGTTGGCGTCATAGGCGCGCGGATAGTCTGGCAGTGCCGCGCCAGCCTTCTCCAGGCAGGTGAAGTTGCGGTTGACCATGCCTCGGGCAGGACGCCCGGAGATGACGCTGGTGACGGCAGTCTGGTGCGCGCGCGGCCCCTTCAAGGCCTCGCGATAGGCGCTGTTGGCGGAGGATTCGGGGCAGAGGATAAACGCCGTTCCCAACTGGGCGGCACTGGCGCCCAACTGCATGACGGCCTTGATCCCCGCGCCGTCCATGATGCCGCCCGCCGCGATCACCGGCAGTCGGCAAGCCGCCACCAGTACACGCACCAACGCAAACGTCCCCATTTGCGAATCCTGTTTTGGATCGAATACCCCGCGATGCCCCCCGGCTTCGTAGCCTTGTGCGACCAGCGCATGCACGCCGGCGTGTTCCGCGCTCTGCGCTTCGGCCAGGTTGGTCACGGAACACAACAGGATGATGCCGGCGGCTTTGAGCGCATCGATGGCCGGTTGTGGCGGCAGCCCGAAATGGAAGCTGACCACCGCCGGCCGTTCTTCCAGCAGCATCTGCAACATGTCCGGGTCTTCGACGAAAGAGGTGTAGATCTCACGTAGCGCCGTCGGTGCAGCGGCCCCGAACTGCGCAAAGAACGGCGCCAGAAATGTCAGCCACTGCGTCTCGCGAGCGCTGTCATGGACAGCCGGCTGGTGGCAAAAAACATTCACATTGAACGGTTTGTCTGTCAGCGCGGCCGTCTCGCGGATCATGTTCCGCGCCTGCTCGACGTTGCTCGCCCCGATGCCAATCGCGCCGAGGCCGCCGGCGCTGGACACCGCTGCTGCCAGTTGGGGCGTGGAAACCCCCACCATCGGCGATTGAAGGACGGGCAGTCGAATGTTCAAAAGAGACAGCAGCGGAATGGACATGGCATCACCTGAAAGAGAGTTGCACAGAGGTAAAAACGGACCCTTTGGCCCACGCGGCGAACCCTAAAGTTCACCGGTCAGAAATTGCGCCCTTCCACGGCCGAAGGACCAGTCCGCATCGGTGTTCTCCACCAGCGAAACAATCAGGTCGTCGGGTGACAGGCCACACTCGGCTTGCAGCCTCTCGGCCAGCAAGCGGTAGAACGCGGTTTTCTGCGTCTGTAAACGCGGTCGCGAAATCACCGTCAGCAACACCACGCTGGTTGTGCGTGTGTAACCCAATCCGGTGTCGTGCAGCACCAACTCCCCCGGACGATGTTGCGTGACGCTTTGGTAGCGATCACTGGCAGGCACTTCAAAAGCCTCGACCATCGCCTGATGGGTCACGTCCAGCAGGGTCTTGAGTTGTTGGTCATTGCGCCCCTGGATGATATCGAACTTGAGCAGCGGCATAGCGGTTCACCTGTGCGGAAAAAACCGGGAGCGAGCGTTCGCTCCCCCTGGGAAAAACGATGCCGTGCAAGCCCGCGCCAACACGTCATCCACCCCAAACCTGTGGAGCAGAAAGCGATGCTTACTTGGAGGTCGGCATGGCGAATTCCGCGCCCTTGGCGATGCTGTTCGGCCAGCGCTGCATGATCGACTTTTGCTTGGTGTAGAAGCGCACGCCCTCTTCGCCGTAGGCGTGTGTGTCACCGAACAGCGAGCGCTTCCAGCCACCAAAACCATGCCACGCCATCGGCACCGGAATCGGCACGTTGATGCCGACCATCCCCACCTGAATGCGGCTGGCGAATTCACGCGCGATGTGACCGTCGCGGGTATAGCAAGCGGTGCCGTTGCCGAACTCGTGTGAGTTGACCAGATCGACCGCCTCGGCGAAGTCCTTCACGCGCATGCACGCCAACACCGGGCCGAAGATTTCCTCTTTGTAGATTTTCATCTCGGGCGTGACATGGTCGAACACCGTGCCGCCGAGCCAGAACCCTTCAGCGCAATTCGCGCCAGCCTGAGCGCCGTCAAAACCACGGCCGTCGACCAGCAGTTCTGCGCCCTCCTCAATGCCTTGCTCGATGTAGCCGGTGATGCGTTGCAGCGCCACTTGCGACACGATCGGGCCCATCTCGGCGGCCAGGTTCATGCCTTCGAGGACTTTGAGTGTGCGGGTGCGATCCACCAGTTTCGGCATCACTTTATCGGCGACATCGCCGACAAACACCGCCACCGAGATCGCCATGCAGCGCTCGCCGGCAGAGCCGAACGCCGCGCCGATCAGCGCGTCGACCACCTGATCGATGTCGGCATCGGGCATCACCACCATGTGATTCTTCGCGCCGCCCAATGCCTGGACACGCTTGCCGTGGCGGGCACCGGTCTCGTAGATGTAGTTGGCAATCGGCGTCGATCCGACAAAGCTCACGGCTTTGACGTCCGGGTGATCGATCAGCGCATCCACGGCTTCTTTATCGCCCTGCACCACGTTGAACACGCCATCCGGCAGCCCGGCTTCCTTGAACAGTTCGGCGATCAGCAGCGAAGGCGACGGGTCGATGGGGCTCGGCTTGAGCACGAAGGTGTTGCCGCAGGCGATGGCTACCGGGAACATCCACATCGGCACCATCACCGGGAAGTTGAACGGGGTGATGCCGGCCACCACGCCCAGCGGCTGGCGCATGGTCCAGTTGTCGATGTTGGTGGAGACCTGTTCGGTGTAGTCACCCTTGAGCAGTTGCGGGATGCCGCAGGCGAACTCGACGACCTCGATGCCGCGCGTCACTTCGCCCTGGGCGTCGGTGAAAACTTTGCCGTGCTCGGCGGTGATCATGCGCGCCAGTGTGTCGCGGTGTTCATTGAGCAACGCCAGGAACTTGAACAGGATGCGGGCGCGACGCAGCGGCGGCAGCGCCGACCAGGCGGGAAACGCGGCCGCTGCCGACTTCACTGCCGCGTCGACTTCAGCGGCATTGGCGAGGGCCACTTTGCCGATGACGGAGCCGATGGCAGGGTTGGTGACGTTCTGCGTGCGACCGGAAGTACCGTGCGTCACGCGGCCGTGAATGTAGTGTGCGATGTCTGCTGGCTGGTTGCTCATGGCGGGTGTCCCCTGGTGGTGGATAAGAGCCATCTCTTGTTGTTGTCGGGAGAGCGCCAGGCGGCCGGTGGCGCGCCTGCCAGGGTCAAAGTAGGCCAGCCGAAGGATCATGTAAAATGATGATTAATGATCTTATGGATCAGAAATGGTGAAGGTGTTTGAGGTGTTAAACAGCGCTGCTGAATGCTTGTTTAAGCGCGCTCGTGGTTACGAGATGAAAGCTACAAAACCTTGCGCCGTTGCCTACGGGTACGCCAGAATCCGCCGGCTTGTGCGCTTTGGGGGTGCCCGGTAACTTGATTCGTGCCACTGCTCATCAGTGGTCGGGTTTAGTCGCCCGGGGTTGATTCAAAGCGTATTTGCATCCAGACAGTCAGGTCATTTCATACCTGAACTTCATGGTAGCTGTGCGCAGGGCGCCTTCGGGCGCGCCGGTTTTGAGTCTCCCCCGGTCGACTAACCTGCGTACAGCTGCCACCCCTTGTTTAGTCGCAAGTCGGTGATGGCTCCACGTTTTTGGAGACAGAATCATGGTCAAACCTTCACCCAATCCGCCGGACACCGATCCAGCCTCCCCATACGAACCCGATTCAAACAAACTCAACGAGGCCGCCGAGCGTGCCCTCGACTACCACTTCCCGTCGACTGCCGACATCAAAGCCACGCCGCGCACACCCAGCACTTTGTTTACCGTAGACCCAGAGCTCACGACCGAAACCCTGATGGTTTATCTGGTCGAGACGCTGGCCTCGGTCGATGTGATGGTCCATCACTTGGTGGACCTTCTGGACGGTGGGTCGCGCAATGCCCTGCTGGGCATTTCCAACAGCATCATGCTGGCGGAGATCACGGCGAACCGGGTGCTGGATCAGATTGATCCGCGAGACTGAACACCGCTAAGCGCAGCGTTTGTGGCGAGGGCGCTTGCTCCCTCGCCACACGTGCAAGTGCGTACAACTATTGTTCCTGAAGCGCTTTCTGCAGCCACTTCGCCCGCTCCGACAGGCGCCGCTTCCAGTCATCGGCCAACCCACGGCTTGCCGCCAGCGCCAGCAGATCGTCGATCACCGGCCGGTGCGACAACTGCACCTGCCAGAATTCATCGATGGAAAAACGCTCCGTTTGCCTTTCCAGCAGCTCGATCCTGTCGCCCGCTTCAATGAAGCCCGGTTGGAGCACCCGGTAATACCAACCGGTGATTCGCTCCTTGGCGACATGCATCGACATATGCTCGACGTCGAAACGATGATTGATTTTCCAGCACGGGCTGCGCGGTTGAGAGACCTGCAACACCGCACTGCCCATCTGGAATACGTCGCCGATGTGCACGTTGCGCTCCGAGAGTTCGAGCGCGGAAATGTTCTCCCCCAGGCTGCCCGGAAGCAGCTCATGGGCACAGTGCGCAAAGGCCTGCGCCAGGTGCTGATAGTTTTCGGCCGCATAGTGATGAACAGCCTTTTCCGGACCGCCGTGAACCCTGGTGTCGCCATGCTGGTCACCGACAATCCCGTGAAGCTCGACGCGAACGGGGCCTGAACGGCGCTGTTTGAAGATGCCCGTACGCTGCCCTTCGGGCTTCAAGAGCCCCAGGCCGCCGGCGAAGACGTGATCAATTTTCGAAGTGAGTGTCATGGGTCGATCCGCATCTTTTACCGGGTTTCGGCCACTTTACTAACCACCGGCAATAACCGTAAAGTGATCGTTAAATATGTCCATAATCACTTTTTATGATGGATGGTGACGTTCATGGAAATGCGCCAACTGAAGATTTTCTGCGCGGTTGCCGAACTCGGCAGCTTCACCGCAGCCGCCGTCAACGTGAATACGGTGCAGTCCAACGTCACCATGCGGGTGAAGGAGCTGGAAGCCGAACTGAATCGGGAGCTGTTCATCCGCAAGAAATCCGGCGTGGTGCTCACGTCGGCGGGCGAGACCTTCCTCGGTTATGCGCGGCGCATCCTGCAGCTGACAGAAGAGAGTCGCAATGCGTTGACGGACACCGGCGTTCCGACCGGCCTGCTGCGGCTGGGCTCAATGGAAACCACGGCGGCCATTCGCTTGCCGCAGGTGTTGACGAAGTACCGCGAGCAATACCCCGAAGTGCAACTGTCGCTGCTGACCGGAACGACAGCCGAGCTGATCAAGGCGATTGAAGCCCATCGACTCGACGGCGCGTTTGTCGGTGGATTTCACCAGAACCCGGCATTGGCGCAGGAAGAGGTTTTTCAGGAGGAACTGGTGCTGGTCAGTAGCAGTCACTTCGAGACACTGCCAGCGCTGATCGAGAAAATCCCCCAGCAAACCGTGCTGGTCTTTCGCACCGGATGCTTCTATCGCTCCACCCTGGAAAACTGGTTCTACCAAGTCGGGCTGGTGCCTAACCAGATCATGGAACTGGGCACCCTCGACGGCATCCTGTCATGCGTCGCGGCGGGCATGGGCGTGACCTTGCTGCCCAAGGCCATCGCAGAGAATTGCAGCGTGCGGCATGCGATTCGCTGCCACACACTACCGGCCGAATTCGCCAACGTCTCGACCGTGTTTATCCGCAGGAACGACTCGATGATCACCTCGGCGATGAGCGCGTTCATTGGTCTGGCGCAGGAGCAGATTGCCCGGCCGGCGGCGTAAAACACACAGACCGACACTGTAGTTGCGAGCGGGGCGGCATTCCGGTTTGCCTGCGAAAGCGTCAGGACATTCACTATTGAAACTGAATGCACTACCGCCTTCGCGAGCAAGCTTCGCTCCTACAGGTTAATCGAGGAGAGGCTTACTACAAGCCAAGGGCAAGCTCCGCCACACGCTCTGCTGCGGGGACGACGCTGTGGATCTTGCCAACGCCCTGCCCCGCGTACAGCGACAGCTTCTTGGCCATGCGCGGTTTGTCGATTGCGCGGGCGCCACCGCCGATGAAGCGCAGCAGGTTCCACTTGTCGCGATTGGGAATCACCCGGTGCGGCGTGCCGTAGGTCCAGCCAAACGAATACCCGGTCCGGTACTCGGTGTCATCCGTCGTCGCCTCGACAATTTTTTGCTTGTAGAGCGGATGAGCGTTCGACTCGTCGGTGGCAATAAACGCGGTTCCCACCACCACTCCAGACGCGCCGAGCGACATCAGCGCCCGAACATCGTCACCGTTGGTGATGCCACCAGCCGCCAGCACCGGTCGCCCCTCGGATACCGCAAGGATTGAAGTCAGCAACGGCATGATGCCGATGGTGCCTCGATTCAAATGACCGCCACTTTCGCTGCCTTGCGCCACGATGATGTCAGCGCCTTGTGCGATGGCGATTCTCGCCAGCTCCACCGAGCCCGTTTGCACCATGACCACCAACCCCGCGTCTTTCGCCCGGGGAATCATGTCGGCGGAATAGGCCTCGGCGTAAAACAAGGACAGCAGGCGCGGTTTTTCTTCGAGGACGACCTGGAATTGCGCTTCAAACACGTCAGGCCCGCCGAACTGCGGCACCAGGTTCACGCCAAAGGGTTTGTCGGTCAGCGCTCGGGTTTCCTGTATCCATCGGCGCAAGGTCAATGGCGGCAGGCGCAAACCGCCCACCACGCCCAGGCCTCCGGCGTTGGCGACTGCCGCAACGAGCGGCGGGCCGGAAATCGCTGCCATCCCGCCGAGAAAAATCGGGTATTTCACGCCACACAATTGAGTGATGGCGTTACCTGCAAAATCGAATCTGGCTTCGTTCATGGCTCACAGCTCCACATGTTTTCCAAGCATCCGCTTGAACGTGTTGTTCTTCAGGAGAAAGTGATTCTTGAGCGCACCGAAGACATGCAAGGCCAGGCCGGCCAGGAACGCCGACGCCCCGATATCAAAGAGCACATCGACCACCTGTTTCAACGCTGCATTGGTGGGCAACAGCGCCGGAATCGAAAAGCCGCCGGGCAGCCCCACTCCCTCGCCGGCCGCCGCCCGCGAGGCCCACACCGCGACCGGCAGCAGCACCATCGCCAGGGCGAGCGCCACCGCAACGGAACGGCTGATGATCACTTCAATGGGATTGGGCGTGCCCACCGGCAGCGGGTGGTAAGCGGTGATCCTGGCCCAGAATCGATAGATCGATACGAGAAACAGGATCAGCCCCATGAGGTTTTGCAGGTGTACCAACGACATCCGCCCGGCCTCACTGGACGCCTGGCCGATCATCACCTGCAAGCCGAGGATGGCGAGCAGTGACAACGCCACGACCCAGTGCAGCACGACCGTGATGGGTGAAAACCTTAAGCCATTGTCTCGAAGTTGCATGGCTGACTCCTTTTGCATAGAGCACAAATCAGGGTATGGAAGTGACGGGCACACCTTCATCGCGATGAAGGTGTGCTGCGTCTCAGTGGCTGACCGCTTGCGATGCGCCAAGGCCGGTGCGGGCGCGTATGAGCTGATCATCGAAACGCTCGCGTTCAAGCGCTGCCCCGCGACTGCGATCAGTGACCGAGCCGAGCCAGGTAAACAGGAACGCCACGTTCATCGAGATGATGGCCGGGTAGTCGAAGGGGAAGATGGCGTCGGCATTGCCCAGCACTTTGACCCACACCGCCGGCGAGAGAATCACCAGGCTGACCGAGCTCACCAGCCCGGCGATGCCACCGATCAACGCCCCGCGTGTGGTCAGCCCCTTCCAGTACATCGAGAGCACGAGGATCGGGAAGTTGACCGAGGCCGCCACGCCAAAGGTCAGCGCGACCAGGAAGGCGATGTTCTGGTCCTTGAACAAAATGCCCAGCACCACCGCAACGATGCCGATACCGACCGAGGCGATCTTCGACACACGCCGCTCGTCTTTCGCATCCGCACGGTTTTTGCGGAAGACCCGGACATAGAGGTCATGTGAAATCGCCGAGGTGCCTGCCATGGTGAGCCCCGAGACCACGGCCAGGATCGTGGCAAACGCGACGGCGGAGATGAAGCCCAATAGCAGGTCGCCGCCGACGGCTTTTGCCAGATGCATCACCGGCATGTTCCCGCCGCCGATGAGCTTTCCACCGACAATGCCGGACTCGTAGAAGGCCGGGTCTTGCCCGACGATCACGATGGCTGCCAACCCCAACACCGCAACGATCAGGTAGAAGAAGCCGATGAAACCTGTCGCGACGAATACCGATTTACGCGCTTGCTTGGCGTCCGGCACGGTAAAAAAGCGCATGAGGATATGCGGCAATCCTGCGGTACCGAAGACCAGGCCCAGCGACAGCGAGATGAGCGCCAAGGGGTCGGCCACCAGCTTGCTGGGCAGAAGAATCCGCTCGCCATCGTGATGGGCGGCTACCGCTTTTTCGAACAGCAGCTCGAACGAAAAGCCGAACTTGCTCAACGCCAACACGGCGAGCAATGTCCCGCCCACCAGCAGCAAGCCTGCCTTGATGATCTGCACCCAGGTGGTGGCGACCATCCCGCCAAACGTCACGTAGATCGCCATCAACAGACCGACAGCGATCACTGCGTAGTTGTAGGGAAGACCGAACAGCAGCTGGATCAACTGCCCTGCTCCGACCATCTGCACCACCAGATAAAAACAGACCACGGTCAACGAGCCGAACGCGGTCATGGTGCGAATCCGGTTTTGATCGAGCCGGAACGAGGCGATGTCCGAGATGGTGATGCGCCCCAGATTGCGGATGCGCTCGGCAAACAGGAACAACAGCAACGGCCATGCGACGAAGAAGCTGATCGAGTAGAGCACGCCATCAAAACCGTTGAAGAAAATCATGCTGGTGACGCCCAGTAACGCCGCCGCCGACATGTAGTCCCCCGCCAGTGCCAAACCGTTCTGGAAACCGGTGATGCCGCCGCCAGCATTGTAGAAATCATCCATCGATTTGGTCTTGGAAGCGGCCCAATAAGTGATGCCCAGGGTCGTCAGCACGAAGACCAGAAACATCGCGATAGCGGTGATGTTCAGCGGTTGTTTTTCCACCGCCTGCAGGACATCGGCGGCCGAGGCGCACGTCGCGACCGCGCCCAACAGAGAAGGCGCAATGAGGTAGCGAAGAATGGGTTTCATACGATGGCCCCCTCGCGAATTTCTGCGGTGAGGTCATCGAACTCGCCGTTGGCGCGCAGGATGTACAGGCCGGTAAACAACCAGGCCCCGACGATGAAGGCGACGCCCAGCGGCCAACCGATATTGATGATGCTGGTTGCGGAGAGTTTCTGCGCTAGAAGCTGGGGCGCAAACGCCGCGACGAGGATGAACGTGAAGTACGGGACAAGGGTGGCGGCAGTAAGACAAGCGACGAATCTTCGCTGCCGTGATACCAAATCCTGGTACCGGGGATGGTTGCGAATTCTGGCTGACTCGGATGCATGGTTCACGTTGACTCCGTGTAGCAGTGGACAGTTATTGTTGTTCCACAGCCTCAAATTCGAAGACTCGATTTGCCACTGGCTGCGGTGTATTTGCACCCTCAACCTATGCCCGGCCAAAGATCATGTAAAACGATCATTAATGATGCGTATGATCTTTTTTGATGAATTCAATCGCTCCCTATGTCGGCCATTGCTTGCCTTTGCCGCACACGAAAACTAATCTGCTGAACGCTGTTTATTTGCGGTTGGTTATTGGTTTTAGAGATAGGTGAATTCGATGGATGTCACGGATCTGAAGGTGGTCGATGCGGTTGCGCGCCACGGCAGCATGAACAAGGCTGCGAGCGAGCTGAACACCGTGCAGTCCAACGTGTCCGCGAGGATTCGGTCGCTGGAAGACGAGCTCGGGGTGGCGCTGTTTCAACGCAGCGCCAGAGGGGTTCAGGTCACGCCGGCTGGACGGCGGATCCTGCCGTTCGCCGCCCGCCTTTCCCGGCTCCTGTCCGATGCATCCTGCGCTGCGCGAGACGATGGGCATCCAAAAGGAGTCTTCGAGATCGGTACGCTCGAGACGACGCTGGCGCTGCGCCTTCCACGGCTGATCGCAAAATTTGCCAAGGCCTACCCGGAGGTTCGCCCGGTGATTCGCACCGGCACCACCTGCAGCCTGATCCAGGGCGTCATCGACTGTAAGCTCGAAGGGGCGTTTGTCGTGGGCCCGGTCAATCATTCGGAATTGATCAGTGAACAAGCCTTCCGCGAAGAACTCGTGCTGGTCACGTCCTGTGCCATAGACACACTGGACGCGGTCGCCGCGGTCGACAATCTGAAGACGGTGGTCTTTCGAATCGGCTGTTCCTACCGCCAGCGCCTGGATTCCCTGCTGGCCAACCTGGGCATCCTGGCGCCTGAGCCACTGGAGTTTGGTTCGATTGAAGCGATCATTGCCTGTGTGTCGGCGGGCGTCGGGGTCACGTTGTTGCCCCGAGGCGTTGTGGCGAACGCTTTGCGCGAGGGGTTGGTCAACGTGCATGAGCTCGCGCCAGACATCGCCGATGTAGAGACGGTGTTCGTCAGGCGCCTTGATGGCTATTTTTCCAGCGCGTTATCCACTTTTCTGGACAGCGTTCGTCTGGACGGTGTCGCCCAGGTAGCGATTCCTCACCCAGCCGTTCATCAGGGCGCATAACACCAGCAATGCCGCCGTCACCAGGAACACATGATGCAAGCCGAAATGGGCGCCAATCTGACCGCCAATCAAGGGACCTATCACCTGCCCTGAGAACTGCGCCGATTGCAGGTAACCGAGGATTTTGCCGGTGTTGTGCTCTTCGACCGAATGCCGGATCAACTTGGCAATCGCCGGCAAGAGCCCGGCAATGGTCATGCCCATGACGCCGCGCAATACCGCCAGTTGCCACCATTGCGTGACGAACGCCTGGGGCACCATGACCACGGCCGTCAGCAACAGGCAACCGACAATCACGCTCCAGCCGCCCACCCGATCGGCCAGCGCCCCCAGTCTGGCGGCGGTCAGGATACTGCCCAACGCGGAACAGGCCATGACCACGCCGGCTATCCGCGCCTGATGATCAACCGGTACGCCGAGGTCGCCGATGTAGACGGTGATGATCGGCTCGATCGACATATTGGCCAGCAGCACCATCATCGCAGTCATGAGCAGTGCAGCGATGACCGGCCATTTCGAACCGGCCCCCTCAGGCCGGTTTTTCCTGTCCCGTTGTCTGGCGTCCGACGCTCGGTCGAAATCCTCACGAACGAACAGGATGGTGGTCATGGCGGCGACCGCAATCATTGCTCCACCGACGAAAAAGGTGCCGCGAATACCAACAAGCTCAGGTAAAAAACCGCCAACCAGTGGCCCGATCAGGTTGCCGGACAAGGCCCCCGTGGACAAGACACCGAGTGCCCAACCCGCCCTTTCGCGCGGGACTTGCGACCCGATCATGACGATGGACGCCGATGCGTAGCCACCGATGAGCCCGGCGATGAGGCGCAGTGCAACCAGGTCGGTAACGTCCCGGGCCAGCCCGATCAACGACATGACAATGGCCATCCCGATGGCTGCTCTGACCAGCATGGGTTTTCGGCCATAGCGGTCAGCCAGGCGCCCCCACAACGGCGCGGTAATCGCCGTGCCGAAAAAAGTCGCGCCGAATGCCACGGCCGACCATTGCACCACGTCCGCCTGCGACGTCACGCCCAGTTGTTGAACGTACAACGGTAAAAAGGGCAACAACATGCTCAGGCTGACCAGTGTCGTGAACGAGCCGAACACACAAACGGTCAGGTTGCGGCGCCAATACATCAGGTTTCGATCGGAGTAATTCACGGTGTCAAAGGCTCCGGGAATCGCTGGAGCTTTTCGCACCTGCGAGCACATCAATCACAAACGCAAGCAGCATGGCCGCAGTCCCCATCATGAACAGCACGCTGTAATTCCCGTCGCTGTAGGAGAACAGGAACGACAAGCCATAGGCGGCGATCGCTTGGAACAAGGCAAATCCGACGGTGGCTGTTTGCCAGGCCGAACTGTGTTGGGCGGGATGGTGGGCGAGAATTTCATGGACCCGCCCCAACACCAGCGGCACGGTCCCGGTCACAAACGCCCCGACGACAACGCTGGAGGCCATCAACCATCCGGCTCCGAGCCCAAGGACAGGGACAATGACGGCGAAGGCCTCGATGATGAACGACATCCGTAATGCGCGACCAAAGCCGATCCGGTCCGCCAGTGCGCCGGCAAGCAGTGGCCCGACGGTCGCGCCAATGCCGAAAAGAACCCAGTACTGCGCCCCCACTTGAAGACCTTCGCCCCTGCCCCGGGCAACGAAGTCCACCAGGAAAATCATGTGCGGCACCCAGCCGGCAGCGTTGAGGGCGTACTCGATGTACAACGCTTTGAGTGTTCCGTTGCGTGACGGGCGCGGGTGGTGCGTTGTTTCGGCGGCCGGCGCGGGTTCTTTCGGCCAGCCCCGCCAGGCAAGGGCTGTGAGCAGCAGGGATATCAGGCCAAGGCCCAGCCATGTTTCGCCCAGGCCCTGTTGAAGCAAGAGCGGCACCAGTGTTCCGGAAAGGGCAATACCAACGCCCACGCCCATGAATATGACCCCGGCGACCAATCCGCGCCTGGACGGCGGCACATGGGCCAAAACGGTTGGAGCGGCCAACACCATCAACGCGCCACCGGCGGTGCCGGACAGGAATCGCCACGCGAAGTACCACGCGAACGACACGGGGTAGGCACACGCGAAAAACGCCACGCTGGCCAGCAGCATCATTGCTCTGAGCATGAACACCGTTGAGGTTTTCGCCGCCATGGAACGACCGAAAATGGCGCCGCCCAGATACCCGGCAAGGTTGGCGGCACCCAAGTAAGCGGCCTTGGACGGATCAAACCAGTGGGCGCCGATAATCGCTGGAAGCAACGGCGTATAAGCGAACCGCGCAAGGCCGATGCCGACCAGGCTTGCAGCAAAGCCTGCCACCGTTGCCCAGCCTGCGCTGGCTGGCCGCAACGCGGGCTGCGCATTGGCGATCGTTGTATTCAACCTGTTCATCATCCGCCCTTCTCTACTTCAGACAGGGCAGACATTACGCGCGCGGGATATATCTCAAGAAGCGAATTAATCTGATCGCGGTTATCTCGTATAGAGATAACCAGCGCTACGGCCAGTGGCGAAATTCAATCCAGCGCTTAATCCACAATGAACAGTTTCGCGCCAGTGGTGGTGAATGACCGATGCCCTTCAGCATTGTTGCCCACCTGATAACTCATGCCGGCCGTCAGCGTGAATTGTCGACCGTCCTCCAGTTCCGTGTGCAACTCGCCCTCCAGGCACAACAGGATATGACCTCTCCAGCACCAATGATCGGCGAGGTATCCGGGGCTGTATTCAACCATTCGCACACGCGTCGAACCAAACTGACAGGTTCGCCAATAGGCGTTTCCGGTCTGGCCGGCATGGGTGACAGGTTCGATCGTCGACCAGTCGGTCGTCCCGAACGGGATGGCGGTGAGATCCATTTTTACCTCATCGAATACGGTAGAGGCGCAAACGTAACAACCTCGCGATGTGGCCGATAGACACAGATGGCCCGCATTTACGGGATACAGGGTTCAGTGAAGACTCCCATGCAGCCAGGTGATCTGCGAAACTGCCGAATGGCTGAACAGCCTTTGAATGGTTTAACCCTCCCGTAGAAGAGAGCGAAAACATGGTCACTTGTTACCTGAAGTACGTGCTGGACCCGTACCAGATCGGCGCATTCGAACACTACGCAAAGTTGTGGATTCCACTGGTGGAAAAATTCGGTGGCCAGCACCACGGCTATTTCCTGCCGTCCGAGGGCGCCAACAACATCGCGTTGGCGATGTTCACTTTTGCGAGCCTTGCCGAGTACGAGCGCTATCGGCAGGACTCCATGAACGACGCGGACTGCATCGCGGCGTTCAAGTATGCCGAGGATAAAAAATTCATCCTCAGCTATGAGCGGAGTTTTTTCCGGCCGGTGTTTGGGGATCAGGCGTAAACCCGTTCGGAAAGTCTTTTGCCGGGGTTCCCTCAGGCCGTCATGACGGGAACAGGTCCAGTGTGCGTTCGACCTCTTGAATGTCGATTTTGAAGCCGTCGCCCTCTGGCGTTCCGACCACGAAGCCGAAATTCTGCCTGTCGCGATCCGTCAGGAACTTGTAGTAGCTGACGAAACGGTTCGGTGGCTGCAGTGCCAGCAACGAACCGCCCGGCTGGAGCACATTGACGCCGTGCACCAGCTGACTGCCTTCGACCCCCACCACCGTCCGCGCCCCGGCGCAGGTCGCCACGATGGTCGGCACATCGGTTTTCAAAGGATCGAGAACGCGGAACCCCCTGCTCTTGCGCAGGTGTTCAGCGACCTCGAGCTCATTGCGCAAAAAGCGCAAGTCACCGTCGCCACCGCGCAGAATGAACACGCCGGGGTGAGCCTCATGTTTGACGTGCGACAGCAGTTTTTCCCCCATGGCCCGGTAACGCAGATGCCTGTTTCGATTGTTGCTCAAGTCGTCGAACAGCACGAGTTCACGAAAAAACGCACTGTGCAGGCGCACCGGTTTCATGCCAAACCAGTCTTCGTAAGCGGGAGCCTGGGTAAACAACGGAAACCTGGCGGAGGGCGCGGTGGTCACCGGCACGCCTTCATCGCAGGCCAGGGAATAGGTCGGGCAGTCTTCCATCAACCAGGTTCCAAACCAGGTATTGCCGTTTTGCGTGCAGTAGACGGCGGCGCGATCGATCTCGGTGTCCACGGTAATGCGCGGGAACATACTTGGCTTGAGCGACAGCCACAGACTGGCGTTGTCCTTGTAGAGCGCGCCATCGATCATCCAGACGTCCTTGAGCAAGTAGCCTCGCGTCGGGCCTTGCTCTACGTCGCCCAGCCCTTGCATGGTGCGCGCGGGATGCTCGAAAGGATAAAAGCGCTTTGCCTCCCACCCTGTCACGCGGTCCATTTGACCGGGCAGGTAGTACGCCGACGGAGAATGAGTCGTCTCGCCCGGCGCAATATCCCAACTTTTCAGCGCGATGCTTTTCAAGTTGATGTCGGCTTTGCGTGCGAGTCTTTTTCTCGCCATGTTTTTGTAGGCAGCCAGAGTCCATTTTTTTTGATTGCCAGCGGTCGACGTGCTGATTGGCGAGAGATCGCTTTCCATGAAGAGTCCTCCCTGCGGGCAGGGTCAAAAGTCAGGTGCGAGCGCTGTCATTATTCAGTCCTGGAAATGGCTCAGCTGGATGGAATCCGTTCCATGACGGGTGGTGTCTGCAAACTGGCGTAGCGACTGCGCAAGGTGTCGAGAAACTGTTCGCCCGAGCTCTTGGCGCAATACAGGTAAATTTTGTGCAGCCCGCCAAACACCATTTCGTGATAACGGCTGGCGACTTCCTCATCGCTTGGCCCGTCCGGCAAGCCAAGGTGCAAGGTTATTTCCTTGCCTTCGACAGCAAACAGCGGCGTGTCCCAGAGGAATCTGGCTCTCCCGGTCTTGGGCAGCCGGACGAACATGTACGCGTGGTTTCCCAAGGAATCGATATCACCGCCGCGCCGTCTTTTCCATTTCAGCAGCCCGTCATCCGGACGGGCCACGCAAAGACCGATGTCGTAATAATCGAAGCCATTATCGATAGCCCATTCAAGTGCCATGAAGGTGGTAATCGAGTTGACCTCGCGCAGTTTTTTCGCATTTGAAAAAATCGCCTCGACATACCCGAAACGCAGCGTGCTCCAGTAGCGCTTGCCGCCACGAGTGACGACGCAACCCAGGTGGCAGGCAACCACCTCGTCTTCCAGCATGATCAGGTCGAGCCGGCCGACGGTCTTGGCGATTCTCAGGACTTCCTGAGAGGGAAACTGCGCAGCGTGGATGCCTTGCCGTGCTTCGGCATAAGGTTGAAGCATTTCCCTGTCGGCCTTTTCGATTTCGTCATCCAGCAGCGTCTGGACCATCCGGTAGCGCGGGCGGTTCTTGCGGATATTTCGGCGCAACTCGCTATCGTATTTGGCGGTGATGTCTTCGATGGGGCGCCCCAGCGGTACGACGGCACTCAGGTAGAGGGGCACATTCAAGGCCCCCGGAGACGGCGCTTCACTGACCACCACCACATGATTCGACGCGGCAGGTGCCGATTCGTCGTCGACCGTATCGGGCGGCCCCTGGGACTTCCCGCCGATGAGCAGCTTGGCCATTTCCCGCTGCTTTTTCCTGCCGATGTAGAGGAATTCGTAAGGACTGTCCTTCTGCAGCTTGAAGCGGGCAATCTCCCACTTCCAGAAACATGCACGCCCCAGGATGTCCCGCAGCCAGGTTGCCGCGTTCCTGATTTCATAACGTAATGAAGGAGAAATCAGTTTTCGGGTAACGGCCGCCAGCTTCTCTTTCATTTCTTCGTCATCCTTTGAGCTATCTGTCGTGAAATCAGAGAAAGATCCGGGCGGTACTTGATACTTTCGCTTAACCCTTGATATTTAAGACATATTTGATGGGATTACGCGTCCTCCATCAGTAACTATTAAAGATCAAGGCAGGGACTTTGCAAGCGGCGTATCGGCAGCGTAACCGTATATTTCATGACGCCAAAATTTCTACTCTTCTGGACAGGCACGGGTTCAAAAATGCCCTCCCGGCAACTGCCCCCAAATGCGCCAAACCGGGTAAAGGGTAGGCGCAACAGCGTCTAAACTGCAGGATACAGACACGCCTCCAGCCTCTTGATACAGGGAAAACGGGATGACCGGAAAAACCGCGCGCCCATGCGGGTCATGGGTCTTGCCCGCCCTGCTCGCCATCAACCTGGCGCTGACAGCGGGCTGCGCACGCAACACCGCCACGCCTCGCACTTGGGCCTCAAACGCAGGCTCACCTTGCTACGCCAAAGCGCTGCCCACTGTCGGCGAGGGTGGCCTGGCCTGGGGTTCCACCCTCGACATGGCCCGCCAGAAATCCATGGACAATTGCATTCGCTACGCCGGACGCTCCGGCGGCGCGCCGGATACCTGCCAGGTGGTGTTGGCAGAGTGCAGAAAATAATGCAGCGTCACTGACAGGGTCCGCACCACGCGCACTTGCCCTATCCTTCTCTCCAACCCACAACTCCGGACATCGACATGCCCGCCCCCGAATCGACCCTTCTCGATAGCTGGCACCACAACGCCCAATCCTGGATCGACGCGATCCGCACCGGCGCCATCGAAAGCCGCCTCAAGGTCACCGACCAGGCGATCCTGCTGGCAGTGGCAAGCCGTCAGCCCGAGCGCGTGCTCGACCTGGGCTGCGGCGAGGGCTGGCTGTTGCGGGCGCTGGCTGAACGGGCGATCAATGGGGTCGGTGTGGATGGCGATGCGACGCTAGTCGAGGCGGCGCGAGCGGCAGGTTCTTCGCCGGTGCATCTGGCGAACTATGAACAGTTGGCGCAAGCCAAAGTGGACATCGGCAGCGACTACGACCTGATCTGCGCCAACTTCGCCCTGCTGCACCAGGACATCATCCCCCTGCTCACCGCCATGAACGCCCTGCTCGCCCCCGGCGGCGCACTGGTGATCCAGACGCTGCATCCGTGGAGCGCAGCAGCCGGCGACTATCAGGATGGCTGGCGGCAAGAAACGTTCACCGGGTTCAAGGGGCAGTGGCAACCCATGCCGTGGTACTTCCGCACCTTGTCCAGCTGGCTCAATGCGCTGGACATGGCCGGCTTTCAACTGACCAGCCTGCAGGAGCCACAGCACCCGCAAAGCCCTGTGCCGCAGTCGTTGTTGTTGGTGGCTGAACCGCGAAGGTGAGTACGCTTGGTGGATGTCGGCAGGGTGTTGTTTGGTTGAAGACTCACTAGCGGATCTCAGGCGATTGCTGCCCTTCACGGAAGGCGGCAATCGGCCAACAGCTGACTGTCGATTTCGGCTGAGGAACATGCATGTGCATAGCATTTGACCAACTGCTTATTAGGATTAAAGTCTAAGGGAAAGATCGACCCCGTCAGTCTTTGATCCGCAACGGCTATCGCCACGCAGGTTCCTCAATGGCAGCTACAGAAACGGAGTATTGCTCATGATCAAATACCTTCGAATGATGGCAATGATTTCAATCCTCGCGATCACGGCGGGCTGCCAAATGGGTCAATCAACTTCCGCCTCTGATGTGATGGCTGCTAACGCGGAAATGGACCGCGAGGCGAAAGCGGCGTTACAGAGTTTGTATACCAAAACGCCGCAAGCGCGCGCCCTCGCGCAGCGAGCCAAGGGTATCCTCGTTTTCCCTGATGTGCTGAAAGCGGGCCTCATCGCCGGCGCACACCATGGCGAAGGCGAATTGATTGAGAACGGAAAAGTGACGGGATACTACGCGACCACAGCCGCCTCATACGGCCTTCAGGCGGGCGTGCAGCGGTTTGGATACGTGATGTTTTTCATGACCTATTCAGCGATGAATGATCTGAAAAATGTTAATGGATTTGAGGTCGGCGTGGGCCCAAGCATCGTGGTCGTAGATTCAGGCATGGCCAAATCGATGACTACCTCAACGGCTCAATCCGATGTCTATGCGTTCATCTTTGATCAAAAGGGCTTAATGGCCGGGCTGGGATTGCAGGGTTCAAAAATTACCAGGCTCAATCGCTGAAGCCGTCTGCATGTCGCTTACACAGAATTTAGTTGTGTTGCATCGACCTGCTGAATTCACAATCCCTAGCTGCCCTTGGCGGAGGGCAGCAATGTGTCGTTTTCAACCAGTCGCCATAGGCAGAAAACAGCCAAAAGCTGCCTCTAGCCCTTATCCGCGCATGCGCCGCCCGCTGCCTGATGTCCCTCACGGAGAGAGTGATAACAATCAGCGCTGATGCAGACGGTCGCGGCGCACATTCAACCAACGCATCGCGGATAAATCCGCTCTTGCAACAGCGCGTGCAACTGCCGATCAGGCAGAGCAGCTGTCTTGCGACTAGCTTTACCTCGGACACTAAAATCTCAGTCCACAGCTCAATCAGGTGAAGGTTCGTTATGACAAAAAAAATCGATCTGACGATTACCCACGATTACCTCAATCCGTTTGCCTCGCCGGACAACCCCAAGCTAAGCCCCGAGCTGGTGGACTACCTGTCAGATAGCGCCTGGTACCACTCCGAACTGTGTCTGCACATTCGCTGCCCGGAAGATGAGCGAGAACGCCTGCAGCAAGCCATCAGCAATACCTTTGCGGAAAAGAGCGAACAACTCAGAGGGGATATTCGCACCCAACGGCTGGTAGCGCTGACACTCCTGGGCTTGGCACTGGCCTTGGTGCTGGCAGGCACGGCTCTGGGCATTGAAGGCACCATCCCCGTGGGAGTCGTTACCGTCACCGCGTGGATGCTGCTCTGGCGTAGCGCAGAGATATTTTTTCTGGATATCCGCAACATTAACCGACAGCTGCGTAAGTACCAGCGCATTGCCAGCGCATCAAAGCAGTTTTGATTGAGGTTGATCGTTCTCACGCTACGCGTGGAAGTCATGCCTGAGTTCTGGCGGGCTGAAAATCCGACTTTTTCAACTGATGACCCATTGCTGCCCTGCATGAAGGGCAGCAATGGGTCGGCTGCTGCCCTTCGTAACTGGTCGTTATCGACCTGACGATGCCAGCCGCTCGACAGAAGTCGCCATTCCATCCCGAGCAATCTTGTCATTTGCCAAAGCTTAAGGCAGGGTCGATACCACTGACATCTCTGCCAAAGGAGTCACTCCATGTCAAAGCTATATCCCAGTATCGATCCTGAGGGGCTAGTCGAGTACTCAGTGGTCTACACCGACCGCTCGCTCAACCACATGTCGCAGTCATTTCAAGGCGTGATGAAGAACATTTCCAGGACCCTGAAACAGGTCTACAACGCCCAGGCTGTTGCGGTGGTCCCGGGCAGCGGCACATTTGGCATGGAAGCGGTGGCGCGACAGTTTGCCACCGGCCAGCAATGCCTGGTGATACGCAACGGCTGGTTCAGTTATCGCTGGAGCCAGATCCTTGAGATGGGCAACATCCCGGCGGCCACCACGGTGCTGAAAGCCCGACCGGTCGACGCGGGTCGCCAGGCGGCCTACGCACCACCGCCTCTGGACGAAGTGCTGGCAGCCATTGAGGCGCAGAAGCCGCAGATTGTCTTCGCCCCCCACGTTGAAACCTCATCAGGGATTATCCTGCCCGACGACTACCTGCGGGCCGTCGGCGACGCCGTGCATGCGGTGGGTGGCCTGTTCGTGCTGGACTGCATCGCCTCAGGCACGATTTGGGTTGATATGCACAAATGCGCCGTCGACCTGCTGATCAGCGCACCGCAGAAAGGCTGGAGCGCTTCCCCTTGCTGCGCCCTGGTGATGCTCAGCTCCCTGGCACTCGAGCGCATCGAGCAGACGCAGAGCAGCAGCTTCGCCTGTGACCTGAAAAAGTGGCTTCAGATCATGCAGGCCTACGAACAGGGCGGACATGCCTACCATGCGACCATGCCCAGCGATTCCCTCGCGCGATTCAACGAAGTGATGAGAGAGACGCAAGCCTACGGTTTCGACAAGGTTCGCGACGCACAACAGGCGCTGGGCGATCGGGTGCGCGCCATGTTGACCGGCAAAGGCATCAAAAGCGTGGCCGCAGCCGGCTTTCAGGCCCCTGGCGTCGTGGTGAGCTACACCGATGATGCCGACATCAAGAGCGGCAAGAAATTTGCCAGCCATGGCCTACAGATCGCCGCCGGAGTGCCGTTGCAATGCGACGAGCCGGCCGACTTCCAGACCTTCCGCATCGGTCTGTTCGGACTCGAAAAACTGCAAAATATCGAGCGCACGGTCAGCACCCTCGAGCAGGCACTGGATGAGGTGATGGTGAACTAAGCACTCATCTTGCCTGGGCACTGCCGGCCCATGGCGCTGATCTTCGAATATGACGCTGGTCGTCCGGACGTCATGTCAGAACCACAAGGGAAAGCCCGTGCACGTGTCTTAGTGACGCGTGCGCCACGGTGGAAGAGCCCCTTCGAAAAGTGAAAAGGCTCGACTCAGAAAACTGTTGAAGCGAACGGCATCACGCCGCAGCCCTGCCTGTTGACCACCAATCAGGCACAGATGGGCCACTCGACCAATCACTTCTGCTTCGCCTGGCATAGGGACCAAGCGGCGGCACGTCCGTATCGCGAAGTCCAGTCGTCTTGTGTCAACACGCTGCTGAAACTCGCCTACCAACGGATCGTGCAACGACCAGGCGCGGATGGAAACTTCCCGCCCAGGTTGTTTCTCAGCGGCAATACTCAAGTAGCGTTTCAGGATTTCGCCCGTGCTACGACCCTGCGCCGCATAAGTGAGCATGCGCTCCGTGTAGTCTTCTTCCCAAGCGGCCAGCAAGGTGCGGACAAAGTCTTCGCGATTGCGGAAATGGTGATAGAACGATCCGCGGGTCACATTCAATCGGCGCGATAGACTCTCGGCCGAAACACCACTATGTCCTATTTGGTCGAGGGCCTCAAAACCAGCCGCGATCCAATGGTTGCGAGTTAATTTTCCCACCCGTTATTTCGCTCCATGTTTAGCGCCATACAGACTGTGTATGGCGCGCAACCGATTGATACGCTGCGAACACCAGCAAAGATAGCCGTTGCGTTTTGCACGCTAGCACTTTTCATGGAGCTCGCCTTGAAGAAAATCGTTCTGGTTGCTTTCGACCAATTCACTGATATCGACCTGTTCCTGATGTGGGACATTTTGGGCCGCAACACTGAGGACTGGCACGTCCGGATATTGGGTTCCAGCGCTATCGTGCGATCGGCGCACGGCCTGCCTGTTTCGGTACACGGTCCGCTTTCCGAGGCCAATAGTGCCGACGCAGTATTGTTCGTCAGCGGCAAGGAAGGGATACCCGCTGCACTTGCCGCCCCGGATTTCCTGCCGTCGTTTGAACTTGACTCCAGACGCCAGCGAATCGGCTCCATATGCGCCGGAGCGTTCATTCTTGAACGGCTTGGGCTGCTCAGCGGCCAAGCAACTACACACCCGGATGCACGATCGAGCTTGCAAGCCCTGGGACTTGAACCCGTGGACCAGCCTCTTGTTTGCCAAGGGAACGTTGCAACGGCTGGCGGATGCCTTTCGGCGCTCTATCTGGTGGGATGGTTGGTTGAATCCTGGTTCGATGTCGGCAAGCGCCGTGCGACGTTGCTTCCTGTTTTGCCAGCTGGGCAGCAAGAGCTCTATGATGCCTTGATCGGGCTCAGCATCCGACAAGGAGCGTTATACGACAAACCATCGCAACAAGAAACGCGACGTGGCATGTCATCTAATTGGTAGTTGGAACTCAGGAGAGATCCCCCGATGCCCCGAGAATTTGAACTCATAATGTCCGTGCCAGTACCCTCGAGGTCCGGCATCACCCACCTTTACAAGTCGATGAACCTGGCGGACGCTTTTGCGATTCAGCTCCCGGCGGGCACCTCCAGCAATCCGGATTTGCTGGCTCGATTCATCCTTTCCCACCAGCCATCCTGGATCGGATGGCTCATGAAAGTCCGAGACACTATCGTTGCCTGTTTTGGTATCAAGACAGCCAGACATTTGGCAACGCTTGCTGATCGGATTCAAATCTTCAAGGTCTACAGTTCGAACCAGACTGAAATCGTGTTGGGAGAGGACGACAAGCACCTCGACTTCCGGATATCGATCCTGTGTTCTGGAGAGGCAGAGCCAGAAGGCAGTCGCCAACTCGTTTTTTCAACCGTGGTCCAGTGCCACAACCGCCTAGGCCGGGCCTACATATTCGTTATTGCCCCATTTCACCGCTTGGTTGTTAAGGCCAGCCTCCTCCGTGCAGCGCGCATCGGTTGGCCTCTGGCTACCGGCTCCGAAGGCTGAGAGCAAGGTCGCGTAGTAGTACAGGGTGGCAAAAAGGCAGGACGACGCTATAGAAAGAACGACACCTTTGAACAAGGGGGCGTCCACTTATCAGGGGAGAATTGAAGATCAGCCAGTCAAATGGCCCAGGGGGGCACTGGGATGAACTTTGACTCGATCCATTGTTTGAAGGCGACGACCACAGCGCTGGGAAATTTGGCCGATGGCCTGACCAAGTAGACTCCACCAGCGGTGTCCAATTGCCAGTCAGGAAGAACATGCAGCAGTTTTCCGGCTGCAATATCACTACTCATCAACCAGTCACCGGCGCCCAGTATTCCCGCATCCGCTCGGGCCGCCGCAAGTAACGACTCGCTATCATTGGCCGTCAGGTTTCCTTTGGGTGAAACCGTCTGAAGTTCGTTACCTCGATGAAGTCGCCACTGAGGAAAAGACGCAAGACCGCTGAAGCGAAGGCAATTGTGCTTGATCAGATCCTGAGGCGTTTCAGGCATGCCATGCTCTCTGATGTAAGCAGGCGACGCACACAATATGCGGCGATGATCACTCAGTTTCCTGGCGATCAACCTGTTGTCTTCCAACTCTCCAATTCGGATGGCAGCGTCAAAACCTTCATCAATGATATCGACCAGCCGCTCGCTATAGTCTGCAAGGATTGAGACGTGAGGGTAAGCCTTGAGAAACTCCGGCAGCATCGGGCCAAGCCAACGCCGTCCCATGGCTGCGGGCAGCGCAAGCCGCAAAGTTCCTCGAATTTCGCTGGCCCCCTCCGCTGCTTGCTGCTGCGCTTCATTCATCAGTTCGATGGCGGAGCGAAGACGCTGCTCCAGCTTGGCACCTACTTCGGTAATTCGAACCTGCCGGGTTGAACGCTCCACCAGCCGAACACCAAGGCGCTTTTCCATTGAGGCGAGTCGTTTCGAGACGACCGTAGGGTGTCGCTGCAATAGCCGACCAGCCCCGACAAATGAACCTTGCGAGGCAACGGCCAGAAACGCAGCGATTTCGTCACTGTATTGATTATTCAGAACATCAAGATTCATGGTTTTAGAATGATCGCCCCGGATGATCGCCCCGACTCCAGGTCGGCATGCGCCAATGCTGCGTCAGCCAATGAATAGCTCGCCCAGATCCGGGGTTTGATAATACCCGCAGCTATGGCGGCCAAGACATCCTTTGCTCGCTCCTGGTACTCAGAGGCACTTGCCGTATGGGCTGCCAACGAAGGACGCGTCAGGTACAGCGAGCCTTTGGAATTGAGTGTTGATAGCTCCACGGCAGACGGTGCACCGGATGAAGCTCCAAACGAGACCATCAAACCCCGTGGCCGCAGACTATCCAAAGACGCCTGGAAGGAAGCGCGCCCTATGGGGTCATAGACCACGTCGACCTTTCTACCCTCGGTGATACGAGCGACGTCCGATGCCAGGCTGTCAGCGTCAAACACCAAGACTTCATCACAGCCCAACGCCTTGGCTTTTTCGACACTGGCCGACTTTGAAACTACGCCGATTACGGTCGCACCTAAATGCTTTGCCCACGGCACCATAATTTCCCCCAGTCCTCCAGCCACACCATAGAGGAGGATGGTTGTGCCATGCCCTACGGGATAGGTGGTCTTCAAAAGGTACTGTGCTGTGAGGCCCTTGAACATGACGGCTGCGGCATCATCAAACGACAGGGCATCCGGAATTTTGACCAGTCGCGCCGCCGGATAAAGGCGGGCCGAAGCATACGAACCAATAGGCCCGGTGGCATAAGCGACGCGATCCCCAACTTGCACATTGCTGACACCGGCACCCACAGCGGCGACACGCCCGGAGCCTTCCAACCCAAGTCCAGATGGCAACGCGATGGGCACTGCGCCCTTACGTTGGGTTACGTCGAGAAAATTGACACCAATCGCTTCTTGCTCAAGCCAAACGTCGCCTTGCCCTGGCAATTGTTCGCTCAGTGTCTCCAGGTTCAGTACTTCAGGATTGCCAAACTGGTTAAACCGGATCGCAGATACCATGGTCATTTCCTCTTCATCCAGAAGCTGCTTTCACATTGATGCCTCTAGTGTGAGAACTGCCCCGGCAATGAACAAGACTGGTTTATTGCAGATCATTAATGCACAGATTGCAGCAATAAAATCGATAACACCACGCGTTTTTCGCGTAGATCGATGGCGGGTGTGTAGCGGTTGTAGAGACGCCAAAGATCATTGCAGAGCGTCTGCTTCGGAAAAGCGTGGTCAGACCATGTTTAGGATAATGGTGGTCTGGCCCCGGTTTCCCCACGGGGCGCATGATTGGCGGCTGTATGATTTGGATCGACTCAAAGGTGACTGTGGGGGCAGGCAGAAATCGGCCAGAAGCGATCGGTGAAACAGGGTCGCTACGATCTCCATAAATGGGGAATTACACCCACGCAACCGGGCGTTTACCACCTGATTTGAGGATTATTCCCCACTCACCTTTTCTCTAACTCGAAACGCCCGGAAGCAGTTTATTAATTAAGTTGAACTTTTTTCGCTCTATTGAAATGGCTCATTAGTTGCACCGCCCCTCGTACCCGCAATAGCTGTCGTCCCGGACATCATGCAGACGACAGGGCTTGGCAGATTCGGCATGACAGGAGGGGTGAAAAATGAAACGCGCGACACCACCATGCCGCTCCGTCGCCTTGCTGCTCGGGTCAAGCCTGCGCTGTCCGATGCGCCTTACCCTGACCACCGCCAACGCCATGCCGCTGGATGATTTCGGTCCGCCACCACCGACGGCCCCTTCGGCATCTACTAACCCGCCGGCCGCCCCCAAGGCCGCGCCGGATGCCTTGCTGACTTTGCTGGCCGGACATCATCCCGCCATCCGTCAGCCTGTGGGCGGCGACATCACCGGCCACCAGTTAGCTGTTCGTCTTGATTGGCACACTGTTCATCCTGCCGGTGATTCTGATGTACACCTTCAGGAGCTATTGGGTGTTCTGCGCAAAAGTGAGGATTGGTGATGTCTTCCACTGTTAAATCAATTGCTCGAATCACGAATAGGCCGATACCCCGTTATAAGCAGGTCGCTCATTTGAGCCTAATGTTTATAGCGTTGCTGATTATGTTGGCGTTGAGCACTTTCGTAGCGATGGAGTTGCCCCTCGGAACGCTCTGACGGTGGATGAGGCCGATCGCCCTCCGGACTGAACCACAGTGTTACCCGTAACGACCCGAACCGAAGTGAGAAAATCCCCCTTCGCTCAACCAGAAAGCCCCCACACTTGAGCCGAGTGCGGGGGCTTTTCTTCGAGCACGAAAACCAGTCGCGCCTACCCGGTCTACCTAGACCTGCGTCACTAGTTTGAGACCTTGAGTCCAACACGCAGCTATCGGCCAATTTGAGCCAATGCTGACCGACAGCCTGGGCTGCTTGAAGACATTCGGGTATGAGCAAAGCGTGGCACAGTTTCCGGGGATATTTCGACGTCGTAGCGTCGCCGCGGCAAGGAGTTTTAGTGAGTTGGCATGGCTGGGGGATAGCAGTTGCGAGAGAAATAAATCTCATTCGCCATTTTTATGACGCTCGTCTGAAAATCGTCGGATAAATGGCGCTTCGCGTTGAGCTTTTACCTTCCTGACCTAGGCTCAAGCCATGTGGGAGGAGGTGCAGTCCATGCGCAAATTATTGATTGGCTCGTCGATGCTGGCCTGTCTGATGGTGCTTGGCGGCTGGTTGAGTCGACCACAGCCGTTGCCGGTCAGGCTGCTAGAGGTTGAGCGGGGGCCGGTGGAGACGCTGGTGGCCAACACTCGCGCGGGTACGCTGAAGTCCTGTCGACGCTCGCATCTGTCCTTCAATGTCGGCGGCCAGGTTGCCGAGTTGCTGATCGGCGAGGGCCAGCGGGTTCAGCCGGGACAGGTGCTCATGCGCCTGCGACAGGACGAGCAACAGGCCCGGCTACAGGAGGCCGAGGCGCGGCTGGAGGCCCAACGCAACGCCCGCGAACAGCGCTGCCAGCAGGCTAATCTGGACCGGCGCGACCTAGATCGCCTGGGCCTTCTGGCCGACCGCAAGTTGGTTGCCGCCGATCGCCTCGATCAGGCCGAGACCAAGGCTCACCTGGCGAAGCTGATGTGCAGTGCCACTGCCGTGCTGATCCGCGAGGCCGACGCCAGCCTGCAGTTGCAGCGTTCACTGCTGGAGCAGACGACCCTGCGTGCGCCATTCGCCGGCATAGTCGCAGAAATCAACGGCGAACTCGGCGAGTTCGTCACCCCTTCGCCGCCGGGTATTCCCACGCCGCCGGCGATCGACCTGATCGACGACAGCTGCCTGTATGTCGAGGCGCCGATCGATGAGGTGGACGCTGCCCGGGTTCGCCCCGGAACCGCTGTGCGGATCAGCCTGGATGCCTTCCGTGGCCAGCATTTCGCCGGCCGCGTCAGCCGCATCGCGCCCTATGTGCGTGAACTGGAGAAGCAGGCGCGCACCGTCGATGTCGAGGTGCGCTTCGACCAGCCGCCGGCCGATCTGGTCCTGCTCACCGGCTATAGCGCCGATGTCGAGATCCTCTTGGAGCAGCGCGCACGTGCTTTGCGCATCCCCACCGAGACCCTGCTGGAGGGGCAGCACGTGCTGCGATATGACCCGACCACCCGGGTGTTACGCGAGGTGGAGGTGCAAACCGGGTTGAGCAACTGGCGCTGGACCGAGGTGCTCGCAGGGCTGGACGAGGACGCGCGTATAGTCGCCAGCCTCGAGCAGGAAGGGCTCAAGGACAACGTGGCGGTGATCCCGGTGGATGCGGCGGAGACTGAGCAATGATCCGTCTGCGCGGCGGTAGCCGCAGTTTCCAGTTGGGCGAGCAGCAGGTGATGGGGCTGGACGGCCTGGATCTGGACATCGCCGCCGGTGACTACATGGCGGTGATGGGCCCGTCGGGCTCGGGCAAGTCGACCCTGCTGAACATCCTCGGTTTGCTCGATGCGCCGAGCGCCGGCGAATACTGGCTGCAGGGCGAGGCCACGGCGACGCTGAGCGAGGCGCGGCGCGCCCAATTGCGCAGCCAACTGATAGGTTTCGTGTTCCAGTCCTACCACCTGATCGCACGGCTGACGGTGCTGGAAAACATCGAGCTGCCGATGGTCCTCGCTGGCATCGGCGCGGCGCAACGGCACAAGCGCAGCAGCCAATTGGTGGCGCGCCTGGGGCTGGGCGAGCGCATTGCCCACCGCCCTGCCGAGCTGTCCGGTGGTCAGCGCCAGCGCGTCGCCATCGCCCGGGCGATGGTCATGCAACCGGCGCTGTTGTTGGCCGACGAGCCCACCGGCAATCTCGATAGCCAGGCCGGCGCCGAGGTCTTCAGCCTGCTGGAGGAGCTCAACGGCGAGGGCCTGACCCTGATAGTGGTGACCCACGACGCCAGCCTGGGCGCCCGCGCGCAGCGCCAGTTACACATGCGTGACGGGCGGATCCACACTGCTGCGCCGCAGCGGGCGCTGACCTGATGCGCGCTGCCGATGCCCTGGGCTTCTGGCTCGGCGCCTTGCGTGGGCATCGCTCGCGCAGCTTGATGCTGCTGCTGGCCATCTCTATCGGGGTGGTTGCGGTCAATCTGCTCACCGGTCTCGGCGCGGGGGCACGGGCCTTCGTCCTGAACGAGTTCTCGCTGCTCGGGCGCGACATCCTGATCGTTTTCCCGGGCCGCAAGGAAACCACGGGGCGCATGCCGCCGCTCACCGGCCTGACGCCGCACGAATTGACCTTGCAGGACGTCCAGGCCATCACCCAGTTGCCGGGCATCCGCCGGGTCGCGCCGCTGCAGGCCGGGCAGATGGAGGTGATAGTCGGCAACCGCAATCGTGAGGTGCTGACCCTGGGCACCACCCGGGACTTCTTCGCCATTCGCCAACTGACGGTCGTCCAGGGCCAACCCCTGCCGGCGCTGGACCCTGAGCAGGCCGAGGCCGTCTGCGTGATCGGCGGCAAACTCCGGCGCGAGCTATTCGGTGCGCGCCCGGCCCTGGGTGAATGGTTGCGCGCCGGCGACCGGCGCTTCCGGGTGGTCGGCATCCTCGGTGAGCGGGGCGAATCCCTGGGGATGGATTTCGCCGAGATGTTGATCATCCCGGTGGCCAGTGCCCAGGCCTTGTTCAATCGCGAGGGGTTGTTGCGGGTGTTTGTCGAGGTGCGTGGTCCGAGCTTTCTCGACCGTAGCAAGCGGCTGATACTCGCCGCGCTCAAGGAGCGCCACGAGGGTAAGGAAGACATCACCCTGATCAGCCAGGACAGCCTGCTCAGCGCCTTCGACGACATACTCGCGGTGCTGACCCTGGCGGTCGCCGGGATTGCCGCGATCAGCCTGCTGGTGGCAGGCATCCTGATCATGAACGTGACCTGGATTGCGGTGAGCCAGCGCAGCGCCGAGATCGGCCTGCTCAAAGCCATAGGTGCGACGGCGGCGCAGCTGCGCCTGCTGTTCCTCGGCGAGGCGGCGTTGCTCGCCCTGACGGGGGCGCTGGCGGGGCTACTTCTGGCCGAAACCTTGCTCTGGCTGGGGCGCCTGGCGTTCGATCTGCCGCTCTATGCACCCTGGTGGGCGCGGGCTAGCGCAGTGCTGCTGGCACTCGGCACGGCGCTGCTGTTCGCCTGGCTGCCGGCCGCTCGGGCCTCGGCGCTGGAGCCGGTGGCGGCGCTACGCCCGCCGGGAGCGCACTGATGCGCTGGCAAGATGGTTTCCGGCTGACCAGCTCGGCGCTGACCTGTCGCCCCTTGCGCAGCCTGCTGACCCTGCTCGGGGTAGCGATCGGGATAGCCGCTGTGGCGCTGCTCACGGCCATAGGCGAAGGCGCGCGCGGCTATGTGCTGGAGAACTTCTCGCAGTTTGGTACGCGGATCATCACCGTGCGCCCGGGCAAGACCCAGACCAGCGGCCTCGGCGGTCTGCTCGGCAGCGTACGGCCACTGACTATCAGTGATACCGACGCCCTGCGGCGCTTGCCGCATGTCGAGGCGGCGGTGCCGATCATTCAGGGCAGCGGGGATATCCAGTTCGGTCAACTGAGCCGGCGCAGCGACATTCTCGGTGGCGGCCATCAGCTGGCGCAGGCCTGGCGCATGCAACTGAGCCTGGGCGAGTTCCTGCCCGTGGCCCGTGACGGTCGTTCGCCGCCCTATGTGGTGCTCGGCCATCAGTTGCGTGTCGAGCTGTTCGGTGAACGCAATCCGCTGGGCGAGCTGATCCGCGTCGGGGGCGTGCGTTTCCGGGTGATAGGCGTGATGGCGGAAAAGGGCCAATTGCTCGGCTTCAACCTCGACGATATCGCCTACATCCCGGTGGATTGGGCCGAAAGCCTGTTCAACCGCACCGGGGTGGTCAAAGTCCATGTGGTGTTCGGCGCCGGCACCACTTCGCGGGCGTTGAGTCGGCAGATTCGCCAGGTGCTCGGCGAACGGCACGGCGTGGAGGACTTCAGTCTGAGCACCCAGGACGACATGCTGCGCAGCTTCAACCGCGTTCTCGGCACCCTGAGCCTGGCCATCGCTGCCTTGGGGGGCATTTCCCTGTTGGTCGGCGCCGTCGGCATTCTCACCATCATGACTACCACTGTGGGCGAGCGCACGGCGGAAATCGGCCTGTTGCGGGCGATTGGTGCCAGTCCGCGGCAGGTGCTCGGGCTGTTTCTCGCCGAAGCGACACTGCTGTCCCTGGCCGGTGGTCTGCTTGGTCTGCTGTTGATGGGCCTCCTGCTCGGGCTACTGCACCTGGCCATGCCGAGCCTGCCCTTGGCGCTGCAGCCGCTGTTTCTGCTACTGGCGCTGCTGCTGGCGGCGGTGCTCGGCATTCTCGCCGGCCTGGCTCCGGCACTGCGGGCGGCCCGCCTGCATCCGGTGGCGGCTCTGCGCAGTGAATAGCGGCCAGGCCAATGAGCCTGACGGGCTAGCTGTACGCTGCGTGACGATAACGCCGGCGCTGGGCCGGTGATTTTAATTGGTTGGCAGCGGCAAAAACTGGTTAGGGTCTGCCTGATGATGTTTCGAGTGACCGCTTAGGGTTTTTACTGCCCTTGGCGACAGGCAACAACCGGCCAACAGCGGCCACTTGTATGTGTGTCTGCAATATTAGGGAGGGCTCATTCTGTCTGCCGGTAGCAAGGCCGTGGAGTTGAATGCCATTTCATATAGCGCGGTGCCAAATCTGCTTGATACGGCAACCAGGATCAAAAAATGGCACTGCTTTTCGCTACTTAGCGGCGTTGTGTCAACATAGATCTTCGTGCCGCTGGCCTTTTAACCTACCAAGTGCCCGGTTCTATGTGCGATATGGATTCACTCATGAAACTGCTCAAGGACATCTCGATGCGTATTGCCCCTTCCCTATTTACGTTTGCCCTCGTCGCCAGCCTGCTCAATGGCTGTGCCTCGCCCTCGATACCACACAATAGTTATCTGAGCACCGGGCAAAGCGTGGTGTCCGACCGAGCGGATATGGACTTCAAAGATGGCAACGTCTATTTCAAAGCATTGGACAACAAGTCTTCAGCCGCTCAGTTCAGTGAAAGTCTGAACGCCTGTGTTCAATTTCAGGTAGCCGGTTACCAGAAGAATGGCCAAGGTGTACAAGTCCTACGCTCACTGGGCGACTCCGAAGCGCAAATCATCAATGGCGGCACTCGTCTATGCATGGAAAGCAAAGGCTGGGCACTCTACAAAGTTATCAACAGCCAAGTACAACGCGTTAACCAAAGAGAGGCGAGTTATGCCTCTATGTCCGAACCAGTGCTTAAAAGCGCCCGCGACCTTGTCACCGGCCAACGTGCGTGGTACCTCAAATATGCGCCCCATGTTCTTGCTGTCGGTGATTTGGCGCAGTAATCAACCGAATCTGAAACACGTCGATTCAGTGACTTCGGAAAAGGTAAGGGCAGGCTTTTTACCCACCCTCCCCCAGCTGCCTAACCTCGCAGGAAAGCGAGCAAATCGGCGTTGATCGTATCGGCGTTCGTTGTAGGCATTCCGTGTGGGTAGCCCGAGTAGGTTTTCAGCGTGCTGTTCTGCAAGAGTCTGGCTGACAAGGGCCCGGAGTTTTCATAAGGCACGATCTGATCATCATCACCATGCATCACCAGCACGGGGATCTTGATGCTCTTCAGATCGTCGGTAAAGTCGGTCTGGGAAAAGGCTACGATCCCGTCGTAATGTGCCTTTGCACAGCCCATCATGCCTTGGCGCCACCAGTTCAGGATGATGCCCTCAGACGGTTTGGCGCCCGGGCGGTTGTAACCGTAGAAAGGTCCCGCTGGAACGTCGTGGTAGAACTGTGCACGGTTGGCTTTGAGCTGGGCCTGCAAGTCATCGAAAACCGACTTCGGCAAGCCACCTGGATTCGCCGGGGTCTGCACCATCAGCGGAGGCACGGCGCTGATGATGGCGGCCTTGGACACTCGGTCTTCGCCGTGGCGAGCAATGTAATGAATGACTTCACCACCGCCGGTGGAGTGCCCCACATGGGCTGCGCCCTGCACGCCAAGATGGTCGACTACGGCCGCGACGTCATCAGCATAGTGATCCATGTCGTGCCCGTCCCAGACCTGGCTGGATCGCCCATGACCGCGTCGGTCGTGTGCAACCACCCGGTAGCCGTTCGCCAGGAAAAAAAGCATTTGCGCATCCCAGTCGTCCGCGCTGAGCGGCCATCCGTGATGGAAAAAGACCACTGGGGCATCGCGTGGTCCCCAGTCTTTATAAAAGATCTCAACACCGTCCTGCGTAGTGACATAACCCATGTTCGCATCTCCCGAATGAAATGGAGGCCATGACCAGAATCGTGTACTGATCGTGCCCCTTGTTGAACAAGTGCAGCCCACCCCATAGGCGGTTCTGAGACGGGTCCTGGTCCGGCTTTCGCCTATCCCTGCATTCCATGGCGTTTGAGCAACGCATGACATCCGCGCCGCTTGGCCACCAAATCACTTTAGGTTTAAAGTCAACTTTAAGGTCAATGGTTTTCTGGGGGGAATATGAGAATAGGCGAACTGGCGAAAATCAGCGGATTGGCGCCTTCACGTATTCGTTTCTACGAAGCGAGCGGCCTGATTAAATCTGTCGTGCGCAAAGCCAATGGGTATCGGGACTACGCCCCTGACACGGAGTGGGTTCTGGAGATCATCACGGGCGCTCAGGCAGCGGGGTTTTCATTGGAAGAAATCCGACAATTACTGCCGATGAATGCGAACGGTTGGCAGCATGAAGAGTTGCTCAGCGGGCTCAAACGCAAGGTTGAGGAAATCGAAGTCCTGCAGCAACGGCTGGCCCAGAATAAAGCGCAACTTCTTCTGGTTATCGAGGGCATTGAAAGCAAGCCGGAAGGCATGGGTTGCGTGGACAACACGCAGTTGTTATTGCATCGCCTGCGCGAGGAAGGTGTGGCGGCAGCACCGCGCGGCCGTGATACCGCATCGTCCAAGTAAGGCGTCACCTGTCAGGCTTTTGAGGCCTGACAGATTTTTGCCGGCTGGTTAAATCAGTGCGTGTCAGCCAGTGCCGCCAACGGCTTCGGCGCGTAGAGCGCACTTTGGAACGCTGGCACGTATTCGTACTTCATCATTTTCCCCAGTTTCAAGGAGCGGATGTAGTTCGACAGGCTGCCGTCGCCCAGAGTGAGGGTTGCCGAATCCTCGTTTCTGCTGGAGCCGTGGCTGAGCTGGCGGGAAACAGCATACCCATAGGCTAACCGGCCTTGGTGATCGAGATTGGTGAAACTGCTGGTGACGATATCGACGTCACTGGACAGATCGTCGAGCTTCTGCGCTTTGAAGGACACGTCCACTTTGCCGGTCTCGCTATCGGTAATGTCATAGACCACCGATTGGGCATCTTCTTTGCGGTCAATCCCCGTCAGCCATTTCGGCAGGTTGTAACCGACGACACCACGAACCCTCGCAAGCTCTGTATTGACCGGCAACTTGAGTACATAACCCCAGAAGTCTCCAGACATCGACTGGCCAATCAGCGTGAACGGCCCCAGATTGGCTTTGCCCGGTTTGTTGGTGATGATCGACACCGCGACTTCGTTATAGGCGTCGTTATCGCAGTGCTCATAGGTGTATGCGGTAAACGCAATCAAACCTCGACCGGGCCAGATTTGCAGAGGCTGTGCGGTTGCCAACACTTCGGGTGGCATCAGTGCCCGGAGCTTGTCCAGATCTGCCGTATAGACAGCCGTTACGCGACTGTTCTGGTAGTAAAAGTTTGGCGAGAACGATTCAAAGCCTATGTCGACCTTGTTCTTCTCCAACCCTTTGAACCAGCTCAAATCAACGCCCCGTACTTCTGCTGCAATCACCGACAAAGGAGGGTTGGAGCGAAAGCGATCGTACAAACCGCCCTTGACGACGGGCACCTGGTGACCGGCGATATCGATCATGGTTGTGTCGGTCGGGCTGGGCATTTCAGGCATCCCCGCCAACGCATGGTTGGCGAACGTGTTGAACAGCAATCCTGTTAAAACGGCGCTTGCGAGTTTCAATCTGTCTCTCTCCAGGTGATTGCATCTGCTTGATGGCGTCGGCCAGGGCCGGCTTCTGAGGCCGGCTTGAAATCACCTTAACGTTAAACTGAACTTTAAGGTCAAGCGCTGGAAAGGCAGATTTTCAGTTTGTTCGCAGCAGCGTTTTCAACGTGCCATCGACCAGGATTCAGCGATTCGAGATTGAGGGTTTTGGCCCTCCATTGGTGATGGCAAATGCAGTGAATGGCTCACCCGCCTGTTCTCAATGAGTCCATATACGGATGCCCAGAAGCTCAACCGCGGACCAAATAGGCCCCTGGCGGAACCCGATGTCGCAGCTTCTTGCATTTGCCGGGTGCGGGCTGGTGCCCCGGCGGGCGATCCGGGAACCAGATTCGGCATTTGCCCGGCGGCGGCCAATGGCCGCGGGGAATCTCGACCGCATCGTTTGTACCCGCAGGCTCGGTGGTTGCCATTTGCATGTTTCCTTCGGGCCCCTGCCTGCCCAATACCGGCGCTGCCTCTGCGCGAGCGAAGCTGCCAGCGTCGCGCCCAGCATTCTGAGCAGGTTGTTCAGCAATGCTGATTTCTTCTTCGCTACGCCTTTGGGTCTCCACTTCCGGCTTGTTCAGTACGGCGACCCTGTCTGCGTTGGCACTGGGTGGGATACCGGTAGCCTGGGCCCGCTGCGCAGCCTGTATCAATTGCAAGTTGCGGTTACGTAGCTCGACGTTACGACCCACCCGAATGTTCGAGCGCATCGCCAAGGTTTCAGCCTGCTGGTACTGCCCCTGCTGAAGACGCAACACACCGAGGTAATGCAGCGTCGCGGGATTGTTCGGCTGGATATGCAGGGCCCGCTCCAGCGTGGCAGCAGCCTGGTCCAACTGGCCATTTTCATACTGCCGCGAAGCCGTTTCGATCAAGGTGGTTGATGCGCTGTTGCTTTGCGCTGTCGCTCTTCGCTCAGCAGCCACCGAATAAAGCGACGCGCTGGCGCATAACACCAGAATGAAACCTGTCAGAAAACGTTTGGTTGGCATCAGCGGGCGAACTCGATTGATCTCTCGTGGCACGATCGTACAACCGACCACAGCACTCGATACAGGGCTCCAACTGACCTGCCCGGCAGCCTGAAGTTCCCGCTGTAACGGCCCCTGTAACCCGTGTTTTTTTGCCACCCCATCACTAAGCGTGAGGGTTGATGCAACTTAAAAGCGCTGGTGATATCGATCTTGAACTGCGCACCGATCCCGGGGGGGCGACACCTCAAGCGGACAGGCTACCTAGACATGACACCAATCCCTTGTAGGAGCCGGCTTGCCGGCGAGGGACGTCAACGATAACGCGGGCTGTCTGAATGAACGCGTTGTCCGGACGTTTTCGCGGGCAAGCCTCGCTCCTACAGGGATTCGCGTGTGCTTTTGATTTTCACCACTCATCAGGTCGAGCGTTAGCTCGCCTTCAGCTTTTGATCTGAGCGCCCCCTCGAGAGGCCGAGCGCAGGTTCTGCGCAGTGGGCAACCCGGCATGGATGCCGGGTTAGCCGCCCCCGGCCATGGATGGCCGATGGCGGCGGGCCCACGGAGCAGGACCGGAGCGAGGGCATGCCGAGCATTAGCGAGGCACCGAACGAAAGGGGCAAGAGCCCTTGGTTACTTGGGGCTCTTCCAAGTGACTCGCCGTAAGGGCGAAACCACTAGCCGCCATCACCGCAGCAACGGATATGCCCCCATCCAATAGACAAAGCTCACCATCAAGCCACGCGCTCAACCGTATCCGAACCGCTCTTCTTGCCTGCGCCACTCCAGCGCACCAAAACGAATCGAACAACTTTGTTCCACCCATACGCGACCCCGATGCCACCTACGACGGCAAAGACCACCGCGAACACAGGCAGGTCAACAATATGCCGGGCCAGGGACTGGAATTGAAAATGCGTCAGATAAATAAACAGCGTTGACGATGCAACTAGCGCAAGCCCCCGGGCGATGAGACCTGGCACCGGAATTGACTTGACCCAAATCAGAGAGAGAACTGCAGGGATGGCGATATCAACATAATCCTTCGCAACTTCCTGCGCCCCCGTCCCGAAGATTGCCAGAAGATCCTCCCCACCCATCACAACCACAGCAACCGCACTGACGATCCACTTCTGGGCACTTGAATGAGCGTAGTGAACGGCCATTCCAAGCACCATGACCGCAAGGTAGTGCTGTGGCACGCGGTTATAGAGCGGTGACGCGTCAAACAGAAACGCACTGATCACAATGTCGGCCACGGCCAATGCACATGCCGCCAGAACAAGGCAGCGAAACGGGTTCGCAACAATGATGTTCCTGACACGCTCGAACGACAGAACAAACCCGATGATGACGATCATCTGCAGGAGCACTTCAACATACCAGTAGGCAAAGCCGCCCATCATCGTCGGTGGAAACCAGTTGGAGATCAGCAACATCGTTTGCCAATGAACCTGGCCGAACAGTATCTGATTCAAAAGTGTGTAAAGGATGGTCGGCACCGCAATAAAGACCACTGACCTGACCAGCGTACGCACATTGCCGCGTTCATTGATGGCTTGAAGCTGGAACCTCGCCAGGCTGATGCCCGAGATCAGAAACAATACCGTCGTCTCCCCTACCACTGACCAGGTCGAGAACAGATGAAGATGCCCAATGACAATCAGGATTATCGAGATAACACGTAAAAGGACAGGGACTTCCATTGCCCTGACGGCCAGCCTTGAACTGCTGGTTTTACCGGCCAACCCACACAGTTCATGTACCGGTGTCATTTCCCATTGATCGGGCAGATGGCCGATCAATTCTTCGAGCACCATTGAGGCCTGAACGAACGACAGCGAATCCCCACCCAGTTCGACAAACGTCAGGTTTGCGTCGATGCGCGGGACCTGGAGTATTTCGGCCCAAGCCTGCGTCAGTTTTAACGCAAGCGGCGATAGATCCCGATCGGAATGGTTGGACGCCGCCTCTGTGTTGGCAGCTATCCGCGGCAGCGCCCGCCTATCGATCTTTCCGTTCGGCGTCAGTGGAATCGCATCCAGAAAGACGAACAACGCCGGCACCATGTATTCCGGGAGCCGAGTGTTGAGGTGCTCACGCAGTTCACCCGTTGAAACAGCGTTGATTGAAACGCAATAGGCCACCAGCCTGACCTGCGCGTTGTCATTGACGGCAAGCACAACGCACTGCTTGATCAGCGGATGTTTCGAAAGTGCGCCTTCGATTTCAGCCAGCTCAATGCGATGTCCGCGAATCTTGACCTGACTATCGCCCCGCCCCAGAAAGCTGACTCTGCCATCTGAAAGATAAGTCCCAAGGTCGCCGGTTCTATAACAAATGTCGTTCTCGACATTGGTAAACGGATTCACCACAAACTTTTCCCGGGTTTGCGCGATGTCCTCCCAGTAACCCTGCGCCAAGTAAGGGCTGCGTATCAGGATTTCTCCGACCTCACCTTCATGCACCAATTGACGGGTGTCATTCACGACCAGCAATTGCGCGTTTTTAATGCCTCTACCCAGTGGAATCCTGGAATTGTCGGCTTCAGGGTCGACGTGGTGGTACGCCATTGCCTGAGGCGTTTCCGTCGTACCGTAAAAATTGACACTGACGGCATTGGGGGCGATCACGCACATTTGCTCGAACAGCGAAATGCCTAATGCATCGCCGCCCCAGAACAAGTATCGAAGCGCGTTGAATCTTGCACCCTGAAGTGTTGCGCCGGTTCCTATCAGCCTTCCCAACGGCGGCGTCAGATGAATAATCGAAATGGCATTTTTTTGTATCCACGCCGCCAATGCCACAGGGTCTATGACGGTCGACTGTGCGGGAACGATAACTTTTGCGCCAATCGACAGCGGGGTAAATACATCCCGGTACACAGGGTCATGCCCCAGCCCGGACAGCAGCGAAAAGCTGTCGTCTTTTGACAAGGAATGGCGCTGGGTATGCCACTCAATGAAATGCACCAACGGCGCATGAGTGGCCACGATGCCCTTCGGTTCGCCGGTGCTGCCCGATGTGAAGGTGATATAGGCCGGCTGTGCAGGGTCGACTTGCGGCAAGGCATGTTGGTGAAAGGCGAACTCACGCAATGAGTCGGCGGGATTTTCCGCAATGCTGACGATCCGTGGAGCCGGACGCCCGGCCTCCAGGTGTTCGGAATCGAGATCGACGGTGGCCCCACCGCAAAGCAGGACAAAGGAAGGCTTTAGCATTCGGATGATTTGTCCGATGCGCGCAGGTGGATACGCAACATCGGCAACGGTGAACGTCGACCCGGCACGCAAGGCGCCGAGCATTGCATAGACCAACCCCGCACAGCGATTGGAAACAATAACCACCCGGTCGGATTCGGTCGCGCCATTGACCTTCAGGAAGGACGCAATGCCATGGCTGATCTGTTCAAGCTGACGATAACTGCACGTCGCGTCGTGAGAGACGACCGCAATGGCGTCAGGCGAGCGCTGTGCATGTTGCAAGAAGTCCATGAATATCGGGCGATCGGCACAATACTCCAGATTAAGCGTCGGATTTGGGCGATGATCCTGCATCTTGGATTTATGCTCCGCATGATCTGTACGAGGTTAACGTCGTGATCCGGAAATGCAGACTGAGGTTAGTCCCCCTCACCTCAGTCTGCTACCTTTCCCCCGTTCATTGCGTACCCGGAATTCTGGAGACATCGCATGCGCCCTCTTCGCACCATCGCCCGCCCCTGGCTGCAATCACTGCTGTTGCTGGGCAGCGTCCTGGCGGGCATGTCCAGTGCCGAGCAGCGGCCGGGGCACATGGTCTATCTGCGCGCGATTGATCCGAGCATCGAGCAAGACATTCGCTACGCCAGCCCCCACAACTTCACCGGTCACCCACTCGACGGTTATGCCGCCGCCGAATGCCTGTTGACGCTGGACGCCGCCAGGGCGCTCGCCCGGGTACAAGCGTCGTTGCGTGCGCAAGGCTACGGTTTGAAGGTGTTTGATTGTTATCGCCCGAATCGGGCGGTGGCCGATATGGGCCGCTTTGCCACCGAGCCGGGCGACCCACGCAAGGCCGAGTTCTACCCGCGCGTGGACAAGCAGGACTTCTGGCGCCTGGGGTATGTGGCGCGGGTGTCGAATCACTCCAGAGGCTCGACCGTGGACCTGACCCTCACCGGGCCCAAGGCGTTGCCCGCCAGCGCCTGGACGCCCTCGGCCACACAGGTCGATTGCACCGCCCCCTACGATCAGCGCTGGCATGACGGCGCACTCGACATGGGCACCGGCTTCGATTGCTTCGATGAGCGGGCGCATACCGCCAACCCGACGATCAATGCGACCGCGCAGGACAATCGCCAGCGGCTCCGCAGCGCCATGGCAAAAGAAGGCTTCTCCGGGTACTCGAAAGAATGGTGGCACTTCACTTATGGCAGCGCACAGGCACCGAACAACGTCATGGATTTCCCCATCACGCCGCTCGACGCCAATGCCGCACTCGACGCCAGCCATCAACTGATTGTGGTCACCACAAAAAACTGGGATGACCTGCAAGGCAGCGCCCAGCGCTATGAACGCGACGGGAACACCTTCCGCAAATATGGCGAGGCGTTTGCGGTGGTGGTCGGCAAAAACGGCATGGCCTGGGGCAAAGGCTTGGACAACGTTGAGCCAGGCGCAGAACCCGTCAAACACGAAGGCGATGGAAAAGCGCCGGCCGGGATTTTCAAGCTGGGAACAGCGTTCGGTTACGAGACCAGCGCCGACACGAAACTGCCCTACCTCGCCCTGACAGCGACCACCGAATGCGTGGACGACAGCCATTCCGGACACTACAACACCCTGGTCGACGGCGCGGCGATGCCCAAGGACTGGAGCAGTTCCGAACGCATGCGCAGCGAAGAAGGCTATCGAAAAGGCATTGTCATCGAGCACAACACACCCGCGTCCCCCGCCTCGGGCTCGTGCATCTTTTTCCACATCTGGCGTAGCCCGACATCGCCGACGGCGGGTTGCACAGCCATGGATCAGGCGGACATCAGCCGATTGTTCGACTGGCTCGATCCGCAGCAGTCTCCCCTGCTGGTGCAAATGCCCGAGGCGCAATACGAGCACGTTCGCGAGCGCTGGAACCTGCCGGAACGGTGATCGGTCAGCCCTGCTTCAAATCCAGGCAATAGGTGTAGTAACCCGTATCGCGCACATAGCCCAAGGCTTCATACAACCGCTGCGCACCGTGATTGTCCGTGGCGGTTTCCAGCACCAGGCCTTTGGCGCCGCTCAACACCGCGAAGTCGCGCGCGGTGTTCATCAGCCGCGTTGCGACCCCGCGCCCTCGGGCGGCAGGCGCAGTGAACAGGTCACCGAGCAGCCAGGTGCGATGCGCGTCGATAGACGAAAAAGTCGGGAACAACTGGACAAAACCCAGTGCTTCGCCGTCGGTGTCCCGGGCGAAGAAGATCACGGACTCATCCCGGGCAATGCGCTCGGCGATAAAGTGGCGGGACTGATTCAGGTTCGAGGGCTGGCCATAGAACCCCCGATAGGCGTCGAAGAGGCTGGCGACTTGATCGATGTGCGTTGCGTCGGCGCGATGTACCTGAACATCCATCTCAATGGTCTCCGTGCGGTTCACGACTCATGGTAGTAGTACAGCTTGTTGATGATGACCCAGCGATCATCGATCTTCAGTAGCGACAGGTAATCGGTAAACCTCATCCCCGCATAATCATCGATGATTTTTACGGCGGCGGCGTCGCCTGTTATGTCCAGGTCAATCACTTCCCAAAAAGGCTTCACCTCTTTTGCCGCCGGGCCTTCGGTTTTGATCGCGTCGACAAACTCATCAAGGGACAGCCATTCAAGCGCTTTTTGGAAGTGACCGATGATGCGACAAGACGGATGAAATGCTTTTCGCAACGAGGCTTCGTCAGCGAAGACCATACCCTCGACATAAAGTTTGACGGCTTCTTTGACAGACTCTTTTTCTGCGGAATCAGTTGTCATGTCTCACCTCCACTTCTGCTAACGCATTCTGGATTGTTCGCAAGGGCGCCCGCGAACGATCAGGTCGTTTGGTCGAACGGATCTTGCGGGCAATGTCCACAAACGGCGTGACGATCAGGCTGTAAACCGTCAGGTAACGCTCAGAATCCTGATCACCGGTGCCGAACCGCAGGGCTTCGGGTTTCGACGTGGTGACGTACAGCGTGCCGAACATCCAGTCCCACAAGGACAGGTTGATACTGAAGTTCTTGTTGAAATGGTGCGGCGCGTCGCTGTGATGAATCTGGTGCTGGGCCGGGCTGTTCAGCACATGTTCGAACACCGGGCCGAACGACAGCCAGACATGACTGTGACGCAGGTTTCCCACCAGCCCGTTGAGGATGAACACCAGCCAGGTCACGCCGAACAAAGTATAGCGGCTGATCTCGCCGCCGCAGGCGTACCAGAAGACGCCGGCATAGGCGCCGATGCCGATGATCGTCGAGAGCTTTTCGACAATCTTTTCCACGAAATGAACCCGGCTGGCGGTCGCTGGAACCAGCACCGGCGCCGAATGGTGGACTTTGTGGAATGCCCACAACCATTTGGAATGGAAGGCGCGGTGCGCCCAGTAGGCCATGAAGTCTTTCACCAGGAAAACGCCCAGCCCGTAGAGCAAGGACAGTGAAAGATTCTGCTCCACTTGCACCCGCGCGCCCCAGAGGTTGGTGAAAAAGGCGATGTAGTCTCCGGAGCGCAGGACGAGCGGGTCCACCAGACCGACAATCGGCAACACCAACGCCACTTTCAGAATCGCCCGCACGAAGTAGTAGCGGTAATCGAGCAACGCCGAACGATGGAAATACACCCGGCGCCCGCCGATGAACTGCCCGAACGACTGCGCGTCGGTGAGACCTCGATGTTTCCTGAACCGGAACAGGGCGTAAGCGATGCTGTAAGACGAGAACAGAAACAGTACACCCATGCGCCCATTCAGATCGAAAAGGCCCAGGAACTGGCGAGTGACGGGCTCGATCACCCACTCGGTCAGGCCGTTAAAAAGCAGCACAAGGGCATCCACCAGGAGCTTGCCTCCCTCAAAGAAAAGGTATTGGAATTTAACCGCAACAGAGAACGGTTCTTAAGTGTAGATTGAGTTCAAGCCTCTGCACATCCCCCCACTCAGAGATTGGATCTGCTTCCTCGCCACAGGGTTTGCGGCTGACGTAAAGTCGCGGGACTTTCCGGAGGCCAACATGAGCGAACCCACCCCCACGATCTACCTGTCCGATACATCCGACCGGGCGCTGTTCGACCGGATCGCCGATGAATTGCAGGTTTTCGATCAGGAAAAATCGATGGGTACGCCCCCCAATCCGTAGGAGCCCGGCTTGCCGGCGATGGCATCCGTGAAATCGCCATCGCCGGCAAGCCGGACTCCTACAGGTGTGGCGTGAACCCTCAATCTCCAACACCCTCGCGATTTGTAGGAGCCAGGCTTGCCGGCGAAGTCGTCCGTAAAATCGCCATCGCCAGCAAGCCGGGCTCCTACAGGTTTTGCGTGAACCCACAATCCCAAACACCCTCGCGATCCGTAGGAGCCAGGCTTGCCGGCGAAGGCGCCCGGGAAATCGCCATCGCCGGCAAGCCGGGCTCCTACAGGTTTTGCGTGAACCCTCAATCCCCAACACCCTCGCGATTTGTAGGAGCCGGCTTGCCGGCGATGGCGTCCGTGAAATCGCCATCGCCAGCAAGCCGGGCTCCTACAGGTTTTGGGTGAACCCTCAATCCCGGACATCCCGCGATCCGTAGGAGCCAGCTTGCCGGCGATGGCGTCCATGAAATCGCCATCGCCAGCAAGCCGGCTCCTACAGGGTTGGGGGGGAGCCCATCATCATGGGTGCTAGAAGGTGATGTCGGCGGCGGGTATCACGTCGATCCGTGCCACTGAACCGGTCAAATGCGCCAGGTCCTTGTTGTGCTCGGCGATGATGTCTTCGGCGGGGATGTTGCCGTTGTCGACCGTGGAGTGAGCGTCAGCCGCCAGCACCACGTCGTACCCCAGTTGCAGCGCCTGACGCACTGTGGCGTTGACGCAATAGTCGGTTTGCAAACCGCAGATGACCAGGCGTTCGAAATCCTGCACCGGCAGCAGCTTTTGCAGGTTGGTCTGGTAGAACGAATCCGGTGTGGTCTTGCGTACGTGCCAATCCTTGGTCGAGGTCTCCAGCCCTTCGGCCAGTTGCCAGCCGTCAGCGTTATACGCCAGCGGACTGCCGTCTTCCTCATGCTGGATCAGCACCACCGGAATGCCGGCCTTTCGGGCACGGGTGCTGAGCCCGTTAATGGTGTCGATGACACGTGAGATTTCGAAGCACTCGTACTCGCCCGTGCAAAGTGCTCGCTGGACATCGATGATCAACATTGCGGTGGTCATGGTTCCATCCTTGATCTGTCGTTGGATCTGGGGACAGAAACTAAATCCGTCCCCTTCCAAACACAACCCTCAATAACCGAGAGACAACCCGGTGTTACGACGCGGATCGTTCGCTCCGTAGAAACGGTTTTTGCCCACCGGTTTACCTTCCAGCGACGGCGCGCCGACCAGAATCGCGGCGATATGGTTGGGATCCTGCGGCCCGGCAAACTTGTGGCCCCAGCTTTCAAGCAGTTTCACCGTGTCCGGGCTGGTGGTGAACGCCTCCAGGTTGGTCTCCTCCGGCAACCACTGCTGGTGGAAACGCGGCGCATCCACCGCCTCCTGAATGTTCATGCCGTAGTCGATCACATTGAGAATGGTCAGCAAGGTCGCGGTGATGATGCGGCTGCCGCCAGGGGTGCCGACGACCATCACGACTTTGCCGTCCTTGGTGACGATGGTCGGGCTCATGGACGACAGCGGCGCCTTGCCCGGCGCGATGGCGTTGGCCTCCCCTTGCACCAGACCGTACATGTTCGGCACGCCGATTTTCGAGGTGAAGTCGTCCATCTCGTCGTTGAGGATGACCCCGGTTTTGCTGGCCATGACCCCGGCGCCGAACCAGTCGTTCAAGGTGTAGGTCACCGACACCGCGTTGCCCCATTTATCGACGATGGAGTAATGGGTGGTGTTGCTGCCTTCGTGCGGCGCGACGCCGGGCTTGAGCTCGCGGGACACGCCGGCCTTTTGCGGATTGATGGCCGCGCGGATTTTGCTCGCGTAGTTTTTATCCAGCAAATGGGCGATCGGATTTTTCACGAAGTCCGGGTCGCCGAGGTAACTGTTGCGGTCGACATACGCGTGGCGCATGGCTTCGATCTGGTAATGCATACCCTGCGCCGAGCGGTAACCCAGGTCTTTCATCGGGTAGCCGTCGAGGATGTTCATGATCTCGCAGATCACTACGCCGCCGGAGCTTGGCGGTGGTGCCGAAACAACGTGGTATCCACGGTAATCGCACTCGATGGGGGCCAGTTCGCGGGTCTTGTATTTGTCGAGGTCGGCCTGGGTGATGATGCCTTTGTTGGCCTGACTGGAGGTGACGATCGCGTCAGCGACCCAGCCCTTATAGAAACCGTCGGTGCCCTTCTCGGAGATTTCCCGCAGGGTTTTGCCCAGGTCTTTTTGCACCAGTTTCTGGCCGACCTGCATCGGCTCGCCGTTGCTCAGGAAGATCGAGCCGGAATCTTTCATGTCCTTTTTGAAGACGTCGGTGGCGGACTCCAGCAAATCGACATCGCCCTGCTCCAGCACAAAACCGTCTTCAGCGAGTTTGATCGCCGGGGCGATCACTTCCTTGCGCGGTTTGGTGCCGTAGGTTTTCAGCGCCAGTTCCATGCCGGACACGGTGCCAGGCACGCCGACAGCCAGATGACCACGGGTGCTGAGGTCCGGGACGACGTTGCCCTCTTTGTCGAGGTACATGTCGGCAGTGGCAGCCAGCGGGGCTTTTTCGCGGAAGTCGAGGAAGGTCTTGCGCCCATCCGCCAGTTGGATGGTCATGAAACCACCGCCGCCCAGGTTGCCTGCCGCGGGATACACCACCGCCAGCGCATACCCGACCGCGACGGCGGCATCGACGGCGTTACCACCGTTCTTGAGCACATCGACGCCCACATGACTGGCCAGGTGCTGGGCCGTGACCACCATGCCGTTTTCGGCGGCGACGGGAGCGACGGAAGCGGCGTGAGCCGCCAGGCAACTGAGTGCCAATGAAGTCGCGATGAGCGATTTGGCAAAAGGTTCGAACTTCATGAGTCGGTCTCTTTTTGTTTTTAGGGTCGGTAAAAAAACAGAGAAAACGTTTCAAGAGCAGTACGCAGTATGGTCGGGATTGCGTATTGCGCCTCTCCGTCGAGGCAGTATGCTTACCGCCTGCTCACCTGTTTTCGGAGTCCGCCCGCATGAGTTACACCTTCACCACCATGGCGTCGCCGGTCGGCGAGTTGAAGCTGGTTGCGAACGGTTCGAGACTGGCGGCCATCCTCTGGGAAAACGACAAACCAAATCGCGTACGGCTCGGGCCGATGAGTCAGGCGGCGGACAACCCGGTCCTGGTGCGCGCGGTTCAACAGTTGCAGGAATACTTCGCCGGCACACGAAACCGCTTCGACCTGGAACTGGATTTCGCCGGTACGGACTTTCAGAAAAAGGTGTGGCAGGCCCTGCTGACCATTCCGTTCGGCGAAACGCGCAGCTATAGCCAGATTGCCGAGCAGATCGGCAACCCGAGCGCAGTGCGTGCAGTGGGCGCGGCGAATGGCAAGAACCCGATCTCGATTATTGCGCCGTGCCATCGGGTGATCGGCGCGTCGGGGAAATTGACCGGGTTTGCGGGTGGGCTTGAGGCGAAGGAATTGCTGCTGACGCTGGAAGGCGGCCGAGGTAAAACCGGACGTCTCGAAGGCTTTTGACCTTGCTTTATGTAGGAGCGAAGCTTGCTCGCGAAGGTGTGTCAGGCGACAGCACCGCTGCTGACACACCTTCGCAAGCAAGCTTCGCTCCTACAGGGGATTGCGTGCTCAGGTGAACATATTTTTCATGGCGGCGTACTGCAGCAGCATGATGGTCTTCGCGTCGCAGATCTCCCCGCGATAAAACGCTTCCAGTGCGGCCTCGAACGGCCACTCCAGCACTTCCAGTTCTTCGGTCTCTTCTTCGAGCCCGCCGCCCTCGCCGACTTTCGATGAAGCATCGTATTCGGCGATGAAGAAATGCAGTTTTTCAGTCACCGAGCCGGGGCTCATGTACGCCTCGAACACCTTCTGCACATGGTGCACGCGATAACCGGTTTCTTCCTCCGCTTCATCGCGGATGCGTTCTTCGGGCGCAGCGCCTTCGAGCAATCCCGCAGCCACCTCGATCAACAGACCGTCGTGACCATTGACGAACACCGGCAAGCGGAATTGCCGGGTCAGTACGACAGTTTTCTTCTCTCGGTTGAACAGCAGAATCGCCGCGCCATTGCCACGGTCGTAGACCTCGCGGGTCTGGCGTTGCCATTCGCCGTTGTTGCGCTGGTAATCGAAGGTGATTTTCTTCAGCAGATACCAGTCGTGGGACAACACCTGGGACTCGACGATGTTGACCCGTTCGGCTGTGTTCGGCATGACAACGCATCCTTATTTCGTCAGAAAACGCCCATCTTAGACGAAGGCCCTCACGAAAGTTGAGCCTTGTATTCCTTCTCGTATTGCCTGGCGAGCGTTTCTTTCTGCTTATCGTCGAGTAGCTTGCCGGCCATCTGGAAGAACTTCTGCTCTTCCTCCTCCAGATGGTGATGGACCTTCTCGGAGAGCTTCTTCGCGGTCACCAGCCAGGCCGGGCTGGACATCTCGGTCTCGTCGAGTTCTTCCATCATTTCGTCCATCTCGTGATGTTCCGAAATCGCGTGGCGACTGAGGTCGACACCGTTGTCGAACTCCATCAGCGGGATATAAAAATGCCGCTCTTCTGCGGTTTCGTGTGCCTGGAGTTCGGACTTGAGCTGCTTGTAGGCTTCAACGCGCTCCGGGGTGTCGCCGCTGGTCTTGACCAATGCGACGGCGTAGGTGCGCTGGCGGTCGTGGCTTTCGCGCAAGGCTTCGAAAATGTTCATTGGCAATCCTCATCGGCCGCGTTCTGGAATGACGCTGTACAAGGCTAGACATCTGCGCGCTGGCGACGGTTCCTCTGAATAACAAGGGATAGAACAATCGTCGCGACCCGGATACGCTCGTGCATCACTGCCATAAGGATGTAGCCGATAACACTCAGCATCGAACAGTCGCACAACCCGACACCGGAAGATCGCGAGGCGATCCTCGCACCGTTGCGGGCCTACAACGTCGCCCAAGCGGGGGACGGCAAAGCGCAACCGCTGGCCCTGCTGGTGCGCAATGACCAGGGCGAGATTCTCGGCGGGCTGTACGGCCGGTTTTTCTATCAATGGTTGTTTATCGAATTGCTGTCGGTGCCGGAACAGGGCCGGGGGCAAGGCATCGGCTCCAGACTGATGCAGATGGCCGAAGACCTGGCGCGGGAGAAGGAATGCATCGGGATCTGGCTGGACACCTTCGACTTTCAGGCGCCGGAGTTCTACAAGAAGCTTGGGTTCAGCGAGTTGGGGCAGATCGTTGACTACCCGCCGGGGCACAAGCGCTTCTTTTTCCAGAAGCGCCTGATCAATAAAGCCGAACTCTCCCTGTAGGAGCATGGCTTGCCAGCGAAGGCGTCCGTGAAATCGCCTTCGCCGGCAAGCCGTGCTCCTACAAAGGTATTGCGGTGCTCAAAAGATCAGAGGCAGGTAGCCAGCGCCGCCAAACGGCGCTTGGCGACAAAGTCGTCATGCTGCGCGTAGTAACTCAACGCCGTCCCTGACGCATCGGTGGTCACGTCCACAAAGGACTCCGCCGAACGCGTGTAAACGGTAGACCCGCCCTTCTTGCCCGGCTGCAAATACGCGCCCGCATCGACGCCGAATACCGCCTCGTCCTGCCAGGCGAACTGCACGCACTGGGCGACGACTTTTTCCGGCTTGTCCGAAGTCAGGGTTTTGTACGGGGTGCCCGTGCGGGCATCGTTCATCACCGAACCGGCGCATCCCGCCAGCAACGTTGCGGCCAGCGCCACCATCAGAATTCGCATTGCGTGTGCTCATCAAGAAAAAGCGGACTGTATCACCGTGGGCCGGCGTATCGTTCTGCTTTACTTCATTTATACCGCGACACCGCGCAACGATTCGCGCACCCTGTCGCGCCAACCGCTGCATCGCCCCTGTTTTCGGGCTCATTTTTTTGGAACGTCCATGACACCCAACGCCGAATTCTACAAACCGACCGCTGAATATGCCGACAAGCTGATCAGCCAGATCGGCCAGACGCCTTCCTGGATCGCCAAGCGAATCGGCGTCACCGACAAGCGGATCCGTTACATCCTCGACGGCGAACGCACCGTCAAGGGCGAAACCACGCCGATCCAGATGACCTACTGCGAGCAGTTTGCCCTCGAATGCCTGGCCGCAGCGGCCAAGGCCAGCAAGAAGCAGTCCGTGTAACCCATTCTCAAGGAGCGACCATGGCGGCAACCGAACAGCAACACGAGCAGGCGCTGCAGAAGTTTCTCGATGAGCGACCTGAACTGCGCCACGAACTCGACAACCTCAACCCGTTGCTGGCTCAGGCCAAGGGCGAAACCGCAGCGCAGTTTCGCGACGAGCGCTTGCATGAAGCGTTCGAAGCCGAGGCCGAACGCCTGGGGTTGTTTGCCTGGGAGCTGACCCTGCAACTGACCGCCGCGACACCGGAGGACTACGAAGCTCAACGCCTGAACGTACACCGGGAAGTGGCCGAGATGGCGGGGATGGACTGGCTGGAGTATTGCGAGTTATATGGTCTGATCCCATAACCGTCGCCGCACAAGGATCCCGCCACCGATGCTGCCTTCGTCCTCCACGACCCGCGCCAGTCCGGGGCATCTGCACACTCAGAAATGGCGCGGCCGCATCGGCCTGTCGCTGGTGGCCGCACTCTCGGTACTCGCCGGCATGACCGACGCTATCGGCTTCATGGCCAGCGGCGATTTCGTCTCCTTCATGAGCGGCAACACCACCCGCCTCGCCGTGGCGATCAGCGACGGCGACATGGGCCTGACCCTGCGCCTGCTGCTGCTCGTGGCCACGTTCATCCTCGGCAACGCCTTGGGCATTGTCGTCAGCCGTGTCGGCGGGCGCCGCGCGCTGCCCTTGCTGTTGTGCATCGCCATGTTGCTGTGTGCGGCAGCGGCCTGGCCTTATGACGAACAATTGCCGGCGCTGCTGGCGGCGATCATCGCGATGGGCATGCTCAATGCCGCCGTCGAAGAAGTGAATGGCCTGCCGGTGGGCCTGACTTACGTGACGGGCGCCCTGTCGCGCTTCGGTCGCGGGCTGGGACGCTGGATGCTTGGCGAGCGGCGCAATGGCTGGCGGGTGCAGTTGATTCCCTGGACCGGAATGTTTGCCGGCGCGGTGCTGGGGGCTGTGCTGGAGCATCATCTTGGACTCAGGGCGTTGTTTGTCAGCGGGTTGCTGGCGGGGGCACTTGGCGTGCTGTCGTTGAGGATTCCACGGCGTTGGCAGTTGGGGTATATGCCGCGCTGAGCTCGGGTGTACATCCGGAACCTTGAGGCTGCCTGGCAGGCCGCCATCGCCAGCAAGCCGGCTCCTACAAGGGGTATGCGGTGGGCCGCGGTCTTGCATAAGACACAGATCCTGTAGGAGCCGGCTTGCTGCGGGCGGCGATCCGACGATGGCGACAACTCGGTCCACGCCTTATCATGGCCGCAGTTTTACTGATCGAGTCCGTCATGAAGTTCGCCATCGCGCTGTTTTCCGCCGCCCATGCGCCCTCCTCGCGCCGTGCCTTGCTGTTCGCCCAAGCTGCGCTGGCCGGCGGGCATGAGATTGTCCGGCTGTTTTTCTATCAGGATGGCGTCTACAACGCGTCCGCCAGCGTGGTCACGCCGCAGGATGAACTGGACCTGCCCAAGCAATGGCGCGCCTTTGTGGCCGAGCATCAACTGGACGGCGTCGTCTGCATCGCCGCCGCCCTGCGTCGTGGCGTGTTGAACGACGAAGAGGCCCGGCGTTATCAGCGCGAAGCGGTCGCCGTCGGCGCGCCGTGGGAATTGTCCGGTCTCGGTCAGTTGCATGACGCGGTGCAGGACGCCGACCGACTGATCTGTTTCGGAGGTGCGTGACATGCCTAAATCCTTGCTGATTATCAGCCGTCAGGCGCCGTGGTCCGGGCCGAGCGCACGTGAAGCACTGGACATCGTGCTGGCCGGAGGTGCCTTCGACCTGCCGATCGGCCTGCTGTTTCTTGATGACGGTGTGTTCCAGCTCGCGCCGAAACAGGACGCCAAGGCCCTACAACAGAAAGACTTGAGCGCCAACCTGCAAGCGTTGCCGATGTTCGGCGTCGAAGACCTGTTCGTCTGCGGCGACAGCGCCGCCGAGCGCGGCCTGGCCCCGAACAGCTTGTCGCTGGAGGACGCCCAGGTATTGGCCGCCCGCGAAATCACCGCCCTTATTGACCGTTACGACCAGGTGATCACCCTCTGATGTCGACTTTGCATGTGTTGTCTCATTCCCCGTTCGGCGACGACCGCCTGAGCAGTTGTCTGCGCCTGATCGGCGCGAACGATGCGCTGCTGCTGACCGGTGACGCGGTGTATGCGTTGCAACCAGGCACCGCGCCCTTCAACGCACTGATCGCCGGCAACCCGACGCTGTTCGTATTGGTCGAAGACGCCCAGGCTCGTGCGGTGGAGGTTCCGGATACGGCCAAGGCGATCGATTATCCCGCCTTCGTCGAACTGTCGATTCACTACGACAAGGTCAACAGCTGGTTATGAATGCACTGACGGTCGGCGCCCGCGCCATCGAGTTGGACAAGGACGGTTTCCTGGTTGAACTGAGTGACTGGTCCGCCGACGTGGCCAGCGCCCTCGCCGCTGCCGAAGACATCGAGTTGAGCCCCGAGCACTGGGAAATCCTCGAATTGCTGCGCAGCTTCTACGCCGAGTTCCAGTTGTCCCCGGCGACACGTCCGCTGATCAAGTACACAGCGTTGAAGCTCGGCCCGGAAAAAGGCAACAGCCTGCACCTGAACCGACTGTTCAAAGGCACCCCTGCCAAACTCGCCGCGAAACTGGCGGGCCTGCCCAAACCGACGAATTGCTTATGACCGATTATCCAGTACTGACTCTAGAAACGCCCGCCGAACACCCCTTCGCCCAATTCGTGCGGATCCTCGGCAAAGGCAAGCGCGGCGCCCGCGACCTGACCCGCGAGGAAGCCCGCGAAGCCATGGGCATGGTGCTCGACGACAAGGTCGAAGACACTCAGCTCGGTGCGTTTCTGATGCTGCTGCGGCACAAGGAAGAAAGCGCCGAGGAAATGGCCGGCTTCACCGAAGCCCTGCGTGAGCGCTTGCAACCACCGGCCTTGAATGTCGATCTGGATTGGCCGACCTACGCCGGCAAGAAACGCCATCTGCCGTGGTATCTGCTGGCGGCCAAGTGCCTGGCGCAAAACGGCGTGCGGATTTTCATGCACGGCGGCGGCGCACACACGGCCGGGCGGCTGTACAGCGAGCAACTGCTGGATGAGCTGAAGATCCCGTTGTGCCGCAACTGGCAGCAAGTCGGCGCTGCGCTCGATAACGGCGGCCTGGCGTTCATGCCGCTGGTGGATTGGGCGCCGCAACTGCAACGCATGATCGACCTGCGCAATACCTTGGGCCTACGCTCGCCGATCCACTCCCTGACGCGCATTCTCAATCCGTTGAACGCCCGCTGCGGCCTACAAAGCATTTTCCACCCCGGCTACCAGGCGGTGCATCGCGATGCCAGCGGCTTGCTCGGCGACACCGCGATTGTGGTCAAGGGCGATGGCGGCGAGATCGAGATCAACCCCGACACCGACAGCCACTTGTACGGCACCACCGGCGGCGAGAGCTGGGATGAGGAATGGCCGCAGCTGTCGGCGCAACGCCATGTCAAACCCGCCTCTCTCGATCCCGAACATTTGAAAGCCGTATGGCGTGGCGACGTGGTCGACAGTTATCCGCAAATGGCGCTGATTGCGACAATGGCCCTCGCACTACGCGGCCTCGGCCAACCTCGCGAAATCGCCTTCGAAACAGCCCAGAAATATTGGGACGCACGGGACAGATCGATTTAACCGATCATAAGCGCCCAACCTTTGCGCTTTTTTATCGAACCTATCGGAATAGACTCCTCTCCAACGCTTATCGGTTGAGGAGTCTTGAACATGGGTTTGTTAGTCGAAGGTCGCTGGCATGACCAGTGGTACGAAAGCAGCAAGGACGGCGCGTTCCAGCGCGAACAGGCGCAGCGTCGAAACTGGCTGACGGCCGACGGCACGCCCGGCCCGACCGGTGTGGGTGGCTTTGCCGCCGAAGCGGGTCGTTATCACCTCTACGTATCGCTCGCCTGTCCGTGGGCGCATCGCACACTGATCCTGCGCAAACTCAAAGGCCTTGAAAGCCTGATCGACGTGTCGGTGGTCAGTTGGCTGATGCTGGAAAACGGCTGGACCTTCGACAAGCACTTCGGCTCGACCGGCGACAAGCTCGATCACTTCAACTTCATGCACCAGCGCTATACCGCCGACACTGCCGACTACACGGGTCGCGTCACCGTGCCGGTGCTCTGGGACAAGCAGCAGAATCGCATCGTCAACAATGAATCGGCGGAGATCATCCGCATGTTCAACGGCGCATTCGATGACTTGACCGGCAATGACCTGGATTTCTATCCGGCGCCGTTGCGCGGCGAGATCGATGCGTTGAATGAGCGGATTTATCCGGCGGTGAACAACGGCGTGTACCGTGCCGGGTTCGCGACATCGCAGACGGCTTATGAAGAGGCGTTTGACGGGTTGTTTGCGGAACTGGATCGACTGGAACAGCTGTTAGACGCCAATCGTTATCTGGTGGGCGAATACCTGACTGAAGCGGACATTCGCCTGTTTACCACGCTGATCCGCTTTGACGCGGTGTATCACGGGCACTTCAAATGCAACCTGCGGCGGATTGCCGATTATCCGAACCTGTCGAACTGGCTGCGCGAGATTTATCAGTGGCCGGGGATTGCCGAGACGGTGGATTTTCAGCACATCAAGAACCACTACTATGGCAGTCACAAGACCATCAACCCGACCGGGGTTGTGCCGAAGGGGCCGGAGCAGGACTTTACCGTGGCGCATGATCGGGCGCGGTTGAGTGGGAAAGGGGTTTGGCGCAAGAACAGCGCCTGATCCGGGTTCTATTTCGATTTTGAGGCCCCCTTCGCGGGCAAGCCTCGCTCCTACAGGTTTTGTGTCCACCCGCAATCGTGCGAACAACATAAAATCTGTAGGAGCGAGGCTTGCCCGCGAAGGAAGCGACGCGGTCTTCAGACTTGCGCCTGAGCCCCTTCAAACCAAGCCAGTTTCTCGCGCAACTGCACCACTTCCCCAACAATTACCAGCGTCGGCGCATGTACTTCATGCTCCGCCACCAATCGTGGAAGATCGGCCAAGGTGCCGGTAAACACCCGCTGATTCACCGTGGTGCCCTGCTGAATCAACGCCGCCGGCGTATCCGCTGCGCGACCATGCTTGATCAACTGCTCGCAGATAATCGGCAAGCCCACCAGCCCCATGTAGAACACCAGGGTTTGCGCCGGCGCAACCAGGTCACCCCACGGCAAATCGGTGGAACCGTCCTTCAGGTGCCCGGTGACAAATCGCACCGACTGCGCGTAATCGCGGTGGGTCAGTGGAATCCCGGCGTACGCCGCGCAACCGCTGGCCGCCGTGATGCCCGGCACCACCTGGAACGGGATGCCATGGGCCGCCAGTTCTTCGATCTCTTCACCGCCACGGCCGAAGATGAACGGATCACCGCCCTTCAACCGCACCACGCGCTTGCCCTGTTTGGCCAGGTCCACCAGTTGCTGGTTGATCTGATCCTGCGGCACGGCGTGATCGGCGCGACGCTTGCCGACGTAGACCCGTTCGGCATCGCGACGGCACAAATCGAGAATCGCCGGCGCCACCAACCGGTCATACAGCACCACATCGGCTTGCTGCATCAGGCGCAAGGCGCGGAAGGTCAACAGGTCGGGATCACCCGGCCCGGCACCGACCAGGTACACCTCACCCGTGGCAACCGGCGCTTCACCGCTGATTTTCGCCTGCATCATGCGCTCGGCTTCAGCGCCCTGCCCGGCCAGTTGCCGGTCGGCAATCGGCCCCTGGAACACATCTTCCCAGAACGCCCGACGCTGCTGTACATCCGGAAACAGGCCTTTGACCTGACTGCGAAAACGCGCAGCCAGACCGGCCAGTTGACCGTAGGTGGAAGGAATCCAGGTTTCGATCTTGGCGCGGATCAACCGCGCCAGCACCGGCGCATCGCCGCCACTGGAAACCGCGATGATCAATGGCGAACGGTCGACGATCGCCGGGAAGATCACGCTGCACAAGGCTGGCGCATCCACCACGTTGACCGGCACGCAACGCCGATGAGCATCGGCGGAGACTTGTGCATTCAGCGGTTCATCATCGGTGGCGGCAATGATCAGCCCGCAGCCGTCCAGATCCGCTTCGACGTAGCCACGCAGCAGGCACTCGCCACCGCTGCCGGCAACGAGTTCACGCAGTTGCGGTTCGATTTCAGGCGCAACCACCCGCAGCAGCGCACCGGCTTCGGCCAGCAGGCGGGATTTGCGCAAGGCAATTTCCCCCCCACCGACGACCAACACACGACTGCCGCGAAGGTTGTGAAACAGCGGCAGATAGTCCATTTAGCCGATGACCTCGAGGCCACCCATGTACGGTTTCAGCACGTCCGGCACACGGATCGAACCGTCGACCTGCTGGTAGTTTTCCAGCACGGCAACGAGGGTACGACCGACCGCCAGACCGGAACCGTTCAGGGTGTGAACCAACTCAGGCTTGCCGGTTTCCGGATTGCGGAAACGCGCTTGCATGCGACGGGCCTGGAAATCGCCGCAGTTGGAGCACGACGAAATCTCGCGGTATTTGTCCTGGCTCGGGATCCACACTTCCAGGTCGTAGGTCTTGACGGCGCTGAAGCCCATGTCGCCGGTGCACAGCGCAAGGGTGCGATAAGGCAGTTCCAGCAACTGCAGGACTTTCTCGGCGTTGGCGGTCAGGCCTTCCAGCGCTTCCATCGAGGTCGATGGCTCAACGATCTGGACCATCTCGACCTTGTCGAACTGGTGCTGGCGAATCATGCCGCGGGTATCGCGACCCGACGCACCAGCTTCACTGCGGAAGCACGGCGTATGGGCGACGAACTTGATCGGCAGCAGTTTCGAATCGACGATTTCGCCGGCGACGATGTTGGTCAGCGACACTTCAGCGGTCGGGATCAGGTACAGATCGGCCTCGCCTTCGCGAGCGATCTTGAACAGGTCTTCTTCGAATTTCGGCAATTGACCGGTGCCTTGCAGCGCCGGCGCCTGGACCAGATAAGGCGTGTAGGCCTCTTCGTAACCGTGCTCGCTGGTGTGCAGGTTGATCATGAACTGCGCCAGGGCGCGGTGCAGACGGGCGATCGGGCCGCGCAACAGGGCGAATCGCGCGCCGGACAGCTTGGCGGCGGTTTCGAAGTCCAGCCAGCCGAATTTCTCGCCCAGAGCGACGTGGTCCTGGACCGGGAAATCGAACGTGGTCGGGGTGCCCCAGCGGCGCACTTCAACGTTGCCGTCTTCGTCATCGCCGATTGGCACGGATTCGTGCGGCAGGTTCGGGATGCCAAGCAGGATCGAATCCAGATCGGTCTGAATCCCGTCCAGCTCGACTTTGCCGGCGCTCAATTCGTTGGCCATGCGCTCGACGTCCGCCATCAACGGCGCGATGTCTTCGCCGCGCTGCTTGGCCTGACCGATGGATTTGGAGCGCGCATTACGTTCAGCCTGCAGTGCTTCGGTGCGGGTCTGGACGGTCTTGCGCTGTTCTTCCAGCGCTTCGATGCGCGCAACATCCAGCGTGTAGCCACGGGATGCCAGGCGGTCCGCTACGTCCTGAAGGTTGCTACGTAACAGTTTGGAATCGAGCATGTCGGTCTCTCGTTATCAAAGTTTGGTCAAGGACAGGCCGGCCCAGGTGGCGAGCAGCCCGCCGAATACGCTGATGGCAGCATAGCCCAGGGCTAGTGGCACCTGCCCGCTTTCCAGCAGGCGCACCGTATCCAGTGAAAAGGATGAAAAAGTCGTCAGCCCCCCGAGGAAGCCGACAATCAGCCCGGCGCGCACTTCGAAAGGCACCTCCGGGCGAATCAAAAACAGACCGTATAGAACGCCGATCAGCAAACAGCCGACGATATTAACGGCCAGCGTCGCGGTATAGAAGTGCCGTGGCCAATTAGCGTTGACCCAATTGCCGGTGGCGAAGCGCAACAACGTGCCAGCGATCCCGCCGACGGAAACCGCAACAATCAATGGAAGCACTATTTTCTCCGCTGCCGGGGGCTTAAACGGTCAAGTTGCGCAAGGTGATTGAGCTTCTCGCCGATCTTCAGCTCCAGGCCGCGTGGCACTGGCTGATAGAACGGTTGCGGCTCAAGCTCTTCGGGGAAGTAGTCTTCGCCGGCGGCGTAGGCATCCGGCTCATCGTGGGCATAACGGTACTCGTCGCCGTAACCGAGTTGCTTCATCAACTTGGTCGGGGCATTGCGCAGGTGCAACGGCACCTCCAGCGAACCGTGTTCGGTGGCGCTGCGCATCGCGGCTTTGAAACCCATGTACACCGCATTGCTTTTCGGCGCGCAGGCCAGATAGGTGATGGCCTGGGCCACCGCCAACTCGCCTTCCGGGCTGCCGAGGCGCTCCTGCACTTCCCACGCGGCCAGGCACAGGCTCAAGGCGCGGGGGTCGGCGTTGCCGATGTCTTCGCTGGCCATGCGCACCACGCGCCGGGCGAGGTACAGCGGATCGCAACCGCCATCGATCATCCGTGCAAACCAGTACAACGCGCCGTCCGGATTGGAGCCGCGCACCGATTTATGCAGCGCGGAAATCTGGTCATAAAAAGCTTCGCCGCCCTTGTCGAACCGCCGACGGGTGTCACCGAGCAGGCTTTGCAGGAGATCGACGCCGATTTCGCTGTTGTCTTCGGCAAGGTCCGAGGCGTTTTCCAGCAGGTTGAGCAGGCGTCGACCATCACCATCGGCGGCGGACAGCAGCATCTGAAAGCCTTCATCGCTGAGGGTCAGTTGCCGTTTGCCCAGGCCACGCTCTTCGGTCAGCGCGCGATGCACCAGTTTGCGCAGCGCCGCTTCGTCGAGGCTTTTGAGCACGTAGACGCGCGCCCGGGAGAGCAACGCGTTATTGAGTTCGAACGAGGGGTTTTCCGTGGTCGCGCCGATGAAAATCAGCGTGCCGTCTTCGACGTACGGCAGGAAGGCGTCCTGCTGCGATTTGTTGAAGCGGTGCACTTCGTCGACGAACAGGATGGTGCGTTTGCCGTACTGACCGGCCTGTTGCTTGGCGATTTCCACCGCCTGGCGGATTTCTTTCACGCCGGCCAATACAGCCGAGACCGTTTCGAAGTGCGCATCCGAGACTTCCGCCAGCAAACGCGCCAGGGTGGTTTTGCCCACACCCGGCGGGCCCCAGAAAATCATCGAATGCAGCGCACCCTGCTCCAGCGCTTCGCGCAAAGGCTTGCCGCGAGCGAGCACGTGTTCCTGACCGACGTACTCGTCCAGATTGGCCGCACGCAAACGGGCGGCCAAGGGCTGAGCTATCGGGGCGCTGCGAAACAGGTCCATCACTGCTTATGAAACCTCACTATGAACACCGCAATACCTGTAGGAGCCGGCTTGCTGCGGGCGGCGTTCCGACGATGGTGGGTCAGTCAACATCGTTGTTGAATGATAAACCGCCATCGCCAGCAAGCCGGCTCCTACAAGGGGCTGCGGTTTATTCCTGGATGATGTCCGCGCCTTTAGGGATGTCGAACTTGAACTTCGACGCCGGGATCGGCTCGTTGGCCTTCACGCCGGTAAACAGGATGTTGGTACGCTGGCCGACGCTGTCGATCAGTTGCATGTCATTGACCAGGCCATTGCGGAACGACAGGCGCAGGCTGTCGAACAGGGTGTCCTTGGATTTCGGCTTCAGGGTGAAGTCAATCACCCCGCCGGCTTCCTTGGCGCTGATGGCGAAGCTCTGGCTGATCTTGGACACGTCACCGGACAACAACAATGCCGGCGTCTGACTCAGACGCAGATCGAGGGTCTTGATGGTGGCCTGTTCCAGGTCCGGGTCCCACAGGGTCACTTTCTTGCCGTCGGAAACCACGACTTGCTCCGCCGGCGCATCGGTGTGCCAGTAGAACAGGCCCGGGCGCTGCAGCGACATTTCACCGGCCGTTTCCTGCAACTGGGTGCCGCTGCCATCGAGGGTCAGCTGCGAGAAGCGTGCGGTCAGGGTCTGGGATTTTTCCAGGAGTTGGGTCAGACGTGCCACGTCCTTGTCATCGGCGTGGGCCGAGAGCGTGGTCAAAGCCAGAACCGGCAGCAACAGCATGCGGATAAGACGCATGGGAGTCCTCATAACATTCGTGGGAGTTCGGACGGTGCGTCACCGCACCATCCTTGCAAATCAAATCAGTCGCGCACCGGGCCAGGCGCCAGGACTTCACGCGAACCGTTGGTGTTCATGGACGTCACGACCCCGGCCATTTCCATGGCTTCGATCATGCGTGCGGCGCGGTTGTAGCCGATCTTCAGCTTGCGCTGAACCGCAGAGATGGACGCGCGACGGCTTTCCAGCACGAACTGCACCGCTTCGTCGTACAGCGCATCGGTTTCAGCATCGTCATCACCGCCGCCACCGCCATTCTCAAAGCCGCTACCGGCCTCTTCGACACCGGCGAGGATGTCATCGTTGTATTCAGGCGCACCGCGCAGTTTCCAGGCTTCCACCACCCGGTGAACCTCGTCATCGGACACGAACGCACCATGCACACGAATCGGCAGGCTGGTGCCCGGCGGCATGTAGAGCATGTCACCGTGGCCCAGCAACTGCTCGGCACCACCCTGGTCGATGATGGTCCGCGAGTCGATCTTGCTCGACACCTGGAACGCCATGCGCGTCGGGATGTTCGCCTTGATCAGACCGGTGATCACGTCAACCGACGGACGCTGGGTCGCGAGGATCAAGTGGATACCGGCGGCACGGGCCTTCTGGGCGATACGGGCGATCAGCTCTTCAACCTTCTTGCCGACGATCATCATCATGTCGGCGAATTCGTCGACCACCACGACAATGGTCGGCAGCTTGGTCAGCAGCGGCGCTTCGTCGTGAATGCTTTCGCGCTTGTACAGCGGATCGCTCAGCGGCGTGCCGGCGTCCTGGGCTTCCTTGACCTTAGCGTTGAAGCCGGACAGGTTTCGCACGCCCATCTTCGCCATCAGTTTGTAGCGCCGCTCCATCTCCGCCACGCTCCAGCGCAGGGCGTTGGCCGCGTCCTTCATGTCGGTCACGACCGGGCACAGCAGGTGCGGAATGCCTTCGTAGATCGACAACTCAAGCATTTTCGGGTCGATCATGATCAGCTTGGCGTCTTCCGGGCCGGACTTGAACAGGATCGACAGAATCATCGCGTTCACACCCACCGACTTACCGGAACCTGTCGTACCGGCCACCAGCAAGTGCGGCATTTTCGCGAGGTCGGTGATGACCGGCTTGCCGCCGATGTCATGACCCAGGGCCAGGGTGACCGGGGATTTGAAGTTGTCGTACTCAGGCGTCGAGAGCACTTCGGAGAAGCGCACGATCTGCCGGTCTTCGTTGGGAATCTCGATACCGACGGTGGTCTTGCCCGGAATCACTTCCACCACCCGCACGCTGGTCACGGCCAGGGAACGCGCCAGGTCTTTCGCCAGGTTGGCGATACGGCTGACCTTGACCCCGGCGGCAGGCTGGATTTCGTAACGGGTAATCACCGGGCCCGGGTGAATCGAGTCTACCAAGACTTCGACGCCGAATTCCTTGAGCTTGATTTCCAGCAAGTGGCCGACAGCCGCCAGAGATTCAGGCGAATAGTTGAGTTGTTTCTTTTCCGCAGGATCGAGAATCGAGATCGGCGGCAAGGTGCCTTCGACGGCGCTGTCGACGAACAGCGGCGCCTGTTTCTCTTTTTCCACGCGCTGGCTTGGCGCGGCGGGTTTCGGCGGCGCGGGGGCAATCACCGGCGGGACCTGCTTCTCGCGGTCCGACATGTGTTTGCTCAGGGCTTGCTCGCGCTCGATCAGGCGTTCCTTGACCTTGGCTTGCTCGCGCTTGTCGGTAACGGTCGGTGCGACCACCTCATGCACGCGATCATCGACTTCACGCAACTGCGCAACCAGCTGCTTGCGTTCGACACGGGCAGCCCACCAGCGGTTGGCCGCGCCCTGGAACACTTCGAACAGGTCGAGGGTGATCTTGCCGGTAACGTCCATCACCTTGAACCACGACAGGTCGGTAAACACCGTCAGGCCGAACAGGAACAACGCGATGAACAGCAAGGTGCTGCCCTGGATATTCAGCGCATTGCGGGCCAGGTCGCCAAGGCTTTCGCCCAACGCGCCGCCCGCGCCGGCCGGCAGACCGGTCGGTGCATGGAAATGGATGTGAGCCAGGGCCGCGCCCGACAGCACCAGGAACACCAGGCCGATCAGGCGCCAGGAAAACAGCCAGCCGCTCCACTGCCACGGCTCGTGGCGTTGACGGAAGATCTGGTAGGTCTTGACCGCCAGCAACAGCGGGAAAATGTAGGCGAAGTAACCCAGCACCATGAACAGGATGTCGGCACTGTAGGAGCCGACCGGTCCGCCAAAGTTCTGAACATCGTCGATCTTGCTGTTATGGCTCCAGCCCGGATCGTCCTTGCCGTAAGTCAACAAGGCCATCATCAGGAACAGGCACAGGCCGCCGATGGCGATCAATGCACCTTCCTTGAGCCGGTAGTGCAAATGCTGGCGCCAGAGCGGAACGACGGCTGGTTTAGGTGCTGCGGTGGATTTCTTCAAAACGCTTCTTTTCCTGCGCCTATGGCGCGTCCATCTGTTGAATGACTATAAAAAACTGCCCAATCCAGGCAGGTAAAAAAGTTAACCGGCGCAACTGGGACTACTTTTAACACTGCACTCCGGTTTTTATAAACACGGGGCGCACTGAATATTCAAGTGACCGGCACGCATTGTACGGGTTTGTTCGTACGATGCCATGCTGGCAGGCCATGGATCAGCATAGCTAACGGCGCACCGATTGCGATTCAATTTGAGCACGCATTCTCTTTCGTGACAAAGGCTTATGAGGTGTTTTATGAGCGAATCCAAGCATTGCCGCCTGATCATTCTGGGTTCCGGCCCTGCCGGTTACAGTGCAGCGGTTTATGCCGCCCGCGCCAACCTCAAACCTGTGGTCATTACCGGCATACAGGCAGGTGGCCAGCTCACCACCACTGTCGAAGTCGACAACTGGCCCGGGGACGTCGAAGGCCTGACCGGCCCGGTACTGATGGAACGCATGCAAAAACACGCCGAGCGCTTTGACACAGAGATCGTTTACGACCACATCCACACAGCCAAGTTGCAACAGCGCCCGTTCGAACTTATCGGCGACGGCGGCACTTATACGTGCGACGCACTGATTATCGCCACCGGCGCTTCGGCGCAGTACTTGGGCCTGCCCTCGGAAGAGGCCTTCGCCGGCAGAGGGGTTTCAGCCTGTGCAACGTGCGACGGCTTCTTCTACCGCAATCAGGTGGTCGCCGTAGTCGGTGGCGGCAATACCGCTGTTGAAGAAGCGTTGTATTTGTCCAACATCGCCAAGGAAGTCCACTTGATCCACCGACGCGACAAGTTGCGCTCGGAGAAAATCCTTCAGGACAAACTCTTCGAAAAAGCCGCCAACGGTAATATCCGTTTGCACTGGAACCAGAATCTCGATGAAGTGCTGGGCGATGCCAGCGGCGTAACCGGCGCCCGCCTGCGCGAAAGCCACAGCGGCGAAACCAGCGAGCTGTCGGTGGCCGGCGTGTTCATCGCCATTGGCCACAAGCCCAATACCGGACTGTTTGAAGGCCAGCTGAAAATGCGTGACGGTTATCTGCTGATCAGAGGCGGCAGCGAAGGCGATGCCACCGCCACCGAGATCCCCGGCGTGTTCGCCGCAGGCGATGTGGCCGACCATGTTTATCGCCAGGCCGTCACTTCCGCCGGCGCCGGCTGCATGGCCGCACTCGACGCCGAGAAATACCTCGACGACATTCCGGCCGTTTGACGGCAAACTTCACGGTGGGCCCAAACGCCCACCACTGCCCTCCCCTTCTGTAAGCCCGAATGCCATGCTGACTTGGTTACAACGCAACACCCTGACCTTCCCGCCGCTGGAAAAAGCCATGCGCGATCCCAACGGATTGCTGGCTGCGGGCGGCGATCTGTCCGCCGATCGTCTGATTCAGGCCTATCGCCATGGCTGCTTTCCGTGGTTTTCGGAAGGCCAGCCGATTCTCTGGTGGTCGCCGGATCCGCGTACCGTGCTGTTTCCCGACGAACTGCATGTTTCGCGCAGCCTCAGCAAGCTGCTGCGTCAGCAACGCTATCAAGTGACCTTTGATCAGGATTTTGCTGCGGTCATTCGCGCGTGCGCTGCACCGCGCGATTATGCCGACGGAACCTGGATCACCGAAGCGATGCAGAACGCCTACCTGGCGCTGCACCAGCGGGGCTACGCGCATTCGGTGGAGGTCTGGGATCAGGGTGAACTGGTCGGCGGGCTCTATGGCCTGGCGATGGGGCAGTTGTTCTTCGGCGAATCCATGTTCAGCCGCGCCGACAACGCCTCCAAATTCGGCTTTGCCACCCTGGTCAAACATCTGAAAGACTCGGGTTTCGTGCTGATCGACTGCCAGATGCCCACCGATCATTTGCACAGCCTGGGCGCCCGCGCCATTCCTCGTCGCGAGTTTGCCCGCTATCTTGCGCAGCATCTGGATCAACCCAGCCGTGCCACCTGGGTTTGCTGAGCGACTTTCGCGCGCGTGGCTTACACTTAATTCAAAGCTTATACCGAGGGTTGATCATGACCGAGTTGGCGCGTTTGAAGTTTTATGCCACTCAGCCCCACTCTTGCAGTTATCTGCCCGAGGAGCAGGCCACAACGCTGTTCCTCGACCCTAGCCAGCCCATGGATGTGCATGTCTATGCAGACCTGTCTGAAATGGGTTTTCGTCGCAGCGGCGATCATCTTTATCGGCCACATTGCCAGAATTGCAATGCGTGCGTGCCTGCGCGCATTCCGGTAGCGCAATTTTCGCCGAATCGTCAGCAGAAACGCATTTTCAAGCGCAATGCCGACGTGCAGGTGCGCCCAACCAAGCCGAAGTTCAGCGAAGAGTACTTCGACCTGTATCAGCGCTACATCGAACAGCGCCATGCCGATGGCGACATGTACCCGCCGAGTCGTGACCAGTTCTCGACCTTCCTGGTGCGTGACCTGCCATTTTCGCGTTTCTACGAATTTCGCCTGGAGGGCCAGCTGTTGGCGGTGGCGGTCACTGACTTGCTGCCGAACGGTCTGTCGGCGGTCTACACCTTCTACGAACCCTCTGAAGAACGCCGCAGCCTGGGGCGCTATGCGATTCTCTGGCAAATCGCCGAGGCCCAGCGCCTGGGGCTTGAGGCGGTCTACCTCGGATACTGGATCAAGAACTGCAAAAAAATGAGCTACAAGACCCAATATCGCCCGATCGAACTGTTGATTAATCAGCGCTGGGTCATCCTGAACTAGAACCCCTTGGCTTAAACCCCATTTTTCGGGCACAATGCACGCCGCTTTTGCCTGGCGCAGTTGCACCGGGCCATTCATTGGACACCGAGGGCTTTACTGCATGTCGAAAGAAGACAGCTTCGAAATGGAAGGCACTGTCGTCGACACCCTGCCCAACACCATGTTTCGCGTGGAGTTGGAAAATGGGCACGTCGTAACCGCGCATATCTCCGGCAAGATGCGCAAGAACTACATTCGTATTCTTACCGGTGACAAAGTGCGCGTCGAGCTGACGCCCTATGACTTGAGCAAAGGGCGCATCACTTACCGCGCTCGCTAATCAAGTCAATACAAGACGCCCGGCTTTTGCCGGGCGTTTTTGTTTGTCTGCGATTTGGTGTGGTGTGGTGTGTATATCCATTTTTTGGTGATGGCTGGTATTGGTTCCGCTCTTACAGCGGGTCACTTTGGAAAAGCCCCAAAGTAACCAAAAGGCTCTTGCCCCTTTCGTTCGGTGGCTCGCTAAGGCTCGCCATACCCTCGCTCCGGTCCTGCTCCGTGGGCCCGCCGCCATCGGCCATCCATGGCCGGGGGCGGCTAACCCGGAATCCATGCCGGGTTGCCCACTACGCAGAACCTCCACTCGGCCTCTCGAGGGGGCGACTACCGCCACAGCCGCCGAGGCGGCCTGAAAGCCGACCTGGCTCATCGGTCGTGCGCACACTTGCGCACTGTGGTGACTGCACCAGTTCTGAATGTTTGCACATTCCCCCTGTAGGAGCCGGCTTGCTGGCGATGGCGTCCGTCCAGCCAATACATGCGTCGACTGACTCACCGCTATCGCCAGCAAGCCGGCTCCTACAAGGGATTGGGTTCACACGACTCAAAATTGTAGGAGCTGGCTTGCCAGCGATGGACGTCAACGATAACGCGGGGCTGTCTGAATGAACGCGTTGTCCAAACGATTTTCGCCGGCAAGCCGGCTCCTACAGGGATCGGCGTTTGCTTTTGATTTTGATTTTCACCACTCATCAGGCCGAGCGTTAGCTCGCCTTCAGCTTTTGATCTTGAGGTACACGCCCCCTCGAGAGGCCGAGTGGAGGTTCTGCGCAGTGGGCAACCCGGCATGGATGCCGGGTTAGCCGCCCCCGGCCAGGGATGGCCGATGGCGGCGGGCCCACGGAGCAGGACCGGAGCGAGGGCATGCCGAGCCTAGGCGAGGCACCGAACGAAAGGGGCAAGAGCCCTTGGTTACTTGGGGCTCTTCCAAGTGACTCGCCGTAAGGGCGAAACCATTAGCGGCCGTTACCGCAAGAATGGAAATGTACCCAAACCAAGCAGACAACAAAAAAGGCGCCCGAAGGCGCCTTTCGCTTTACAACAGATCAACAACCGTCAGGCCATTTCAGCCGTGGTTTCAAACTCGAAGGTCAGCTCGCCGTCCTTCAGGTCGATATGCACCACGCCACCATGGTCAGCCAGCTCGCCAAAGAGAATCTCTTCCGCCAGCGGACGCTTGATCTTGTCCTGAATCAAACGTGCCATAGGCCGAGCGCCCATTGCCGAGTCGTAGCCACCTGCCGCCAGCCAGCTGCGCGCCGCGTCGGTCACTTCCAGCTGCACACGCTTGTCTTCCAACTGCGCCTGAAGCTCGGTAAGGAACTTGTCCACCACGCTTTTGATGACCTCATGACTGAGGCGACCAAACTGGATAATGGTGTCCAGACGGTTGCGGAACTCCGGCGTGAAGCTCTTCTTGATCACTTCCATCGCATCGGACGAGTGGTCCTGATGGGTGAAACCGATCGAAGCACGCGCTGCGGTTTCGGCACCGGCGTTGGTCGTCATGATGACGATCACGTTACGGAAGTCCGCCTTGCGCCCGTTGTTATCGGTCAGCGTACCGTGGTCCATGACCTGCAACAGCAAGTTGAAGACTTCCGGATGCGCCTTCTCGATTTCATCGAGCAACAGCACGCAATGAGGCTGTTTGGTGATGGCTTCGGTCAGCAGACCGCCCTGATCAAACCCGACGTAGCCAGGAGGTGCACCGATCAGACGCGATACGGTGTGACGCTCCATGTACTCGGACATGTCGAAACGAACCAGCTCGATACCCAACGCCTTGGCCAACTGACGCGCCGCTTCGGTTTTACCGACACCGGTCGGGCCTGCGAACAGGAACGAACCGACAGGCTTGTCAGGCGACTTGAGGCCGGCACGGGACAGTTTGATCGCAGTCGACAGCGAGTCGATTGCGGCATCCTGACCAAACACCGTCAGCTTCAGGTCACGCTCAAGGTTACGCAGCAGCTCTTTGTCGGAGCTGGTGACGTGTTTTGGCGGAATCCGCGCGATTTTCGCGACGATGTCCTCGACCTGAGGCACTTCGATGCGTTTCACGCGTTTCTCGATCGGCTGCAGACGCTGGTAGGCGCCCGCCTCGTCGATCACGTCGATGGCCTTGTCCGGCATGTGCCGGTCATTGATGTAACGCGAGGCCAGTTCGGCAGCGGCGCGCAGGGCTTCATCACTGTATTCGATATTGTGATGGAGCTCGAAACGCCCTTTCAGGCCACGCAGGATGCCGATGGTGTCTTCCACCGACGGTTCCGATACATCGACTTTCTGGAAGCGTCGCGCCAGGGCACGGTCCTTCTCGAAGATGCCGCGAAATTCCTGGAAGGTGGTCGAACCAATGCAACGGATGTCACCGGACGACAGCAGCGGCTTGAGCAGGTTCGAGGCATCCATGACGCCACCGGACGCGGCACCCGCACCGATGATGGTGTGAATTTCGTCGATGAACAGGATCGCCTGCGGACGTTTTTTCAGTTCATTGAGCAACGCCTTGAAGCGTTTCTCGAAATCGCCGCGGTATTTGGTCCCGGCCAGCAAGGCGCCCAGATCGAGGGAATACACCACGCTGTTGGCCAGAAGGTCCGGTACCTGGTTGTCGACAATACGCTTGGCCAGGCCTTCGGCAATCGCGGTTTTACCCACGCCCGCCTCGCCCACCAACAGCGGGTTGTTTTTGCGTCGACGCGCGAGGATCTGCGCGACACGCTCGACTTCGAGCTCACGGCCTACCAACGGATCGATACGACCCTGGCGCGCGAGTTCGTTGAGGTTACTGGCATAAGCATCCAGAGGATTGCCTGAAGAAGAAGACTCACCGCCCTCGTCGTCCTGCATATCTTGCTCACCTTCAGAGTGATCGCCATGCCCCGGCACTTTGGAAATGCCGTGTGCGATGTAGTTGACGACATCAATGCGTGCAACGCTCTGCTGTTTCAGCAGGAACACTGCCTGACTTTCTTGCTCACTGAAGATCGCAACCAGCACGTTGGCGCCAGTCACTTCGCGTTTGCCCGAGCTCTGTACGTGGAAAACAGCACGCTGCAGAACACGCTGGAAGCCCAGGGTAGGTTGGGTCTCGCGATCCTCATCATGAATAGGGATCAACGGCGTGGTGGAGTCGATGAACTCCTGCAGATCATGCTTGAGTTTGTCGAGGTTGGCGCCGCAGGCACGCAAAACGGTGGCGGCAGCCTCATTGTCCAATAAGGCCAGCAGAAGATGTTCGACGGTCATGAATTCATGACGCTTCGAACGGGCCTCCTTGAAGGCAAGATTGAGGGTGACTTCGAGCTCGCGGTTTAACATAGCTTCACCTCATACCCAAGTGGTCGGCGATTAACCGTCCTTCTCGATTTCACAGAGTAGCGGATGCTGGCTTTCCCTGGCGTACTGGTTGACCTGCATGGCCTTGGTCTCGGCAATGTCGCGGGTAAACACTCCACATACTGCCCGTCCTTCTGTGTGGACGGCCAGCATGACCTTGGTCGCCAGCTCGCGATTCAGGTTAAAAAACACCTCGAGCACTTCGACGACGAAATCCATCGGTGTGTAGTCATCATTAAACAAAACCACCTTGTACATCGGCGGCGCCTGTAAAGCAGGCTTGGCCTCCTGAACAGCAATGCCTGCGGAATCGTCGTCGTGTAAATCAGGGCGATCCTGATTGAATGTTAGTCGAATCTGGCTGATTGCATGCATGGAAAGAAAGGTTCGTCAGTTGTGCGAATACAGTAGTGGGGACGGTTATGAACGATTTCAATACCGACTGCCGGGTCACCTTGACTATCGGCAAAACGGTGTTACAACCAATAGAGCCCACAGTGGGTAAAAAAGGTCCGCGGAGTCAATCTTATTTACAGGATTCGACTGCGGATGTACTGGATGATACTCCAGTGATGGAGTCTGTTGCAGAGGGATATGAGCATGGCTGTCGGTAAGGTGAAATGGTTCAACAATGCCAAGGGATTCGGTTTCATCAACACCGACGCCCGCGAAGGGAAGGACGAGGACGGTAAAGAGATCGATTTCTTTGCCCATTATTCCGCCATTGATATGGACGGATACAAAACCCTCAAGGCCGGGCAAGCCGTCAAATTCGACATTGTGCAAGGCCCCAAAGGCCTGCATGCCGTGAAGATTTCTGCCGTCGAAGCAGCAAAAGATGCTGCTTCGGCCGCTGCTGAGCACCAATCGGTAACCAGCTGAAGCGACCAAAACACCTGCCAGAAAAAACCGCCCGGATCGATCACTCGAGCCGGGCGGTTTTTTACAGCTGCTTTTTCTTACATGTGCGAAATCAGTGCATCGCCAAACCCGGAAGACGACACCAGCTTCGCGCCGTCCATCAGACGTTCGAAGTCATAGGTCACGGTCTTCGCGGAAATCGCGCCGTTGGTGCCCTTGATGATCAGGTCGGCCGCTTCGGTCCAGCCCAGGTGACGCAGCATCATCTCGGCGGAAAGAATCAGCGAACCCGGGTTGACCTGGTCCTTGCCGGCGTACTTCGGCGCAGTACCGTGGGTCGCTTCGAACATGGCGATGGTGTCGGACAGGTTGGCACCCGGTGCGATACCGATACCGCCCACTTCCGCCGCCAGGGCGTCGGAGAGGTAGTCGCCGTTCAGGTTCAGGGTCGCGATCACATCGTATTCGGCCGGGCGCAGCAGGATCTGCTGGAGCATGGCGTCGGCGATGGCATCCTTGACGATGACGTTCTTGCCGGTTTTCGGGTTTTTGAACTGCATCCACGGACCGCCATCGAGCAGGGTCGCGCCGAACTCTTCAGCCGCCACTTCGTAGGCCCATTCCTTGAAGGCACCTTCGGTGAACTTCATGATGTTGCCTTTGTGCACGATAGTCAGCGAGTCGCGGTCGTTGTCGACCACGTACTGCAGAGCCTTGCGCGCCAGACGCTTGGTGCCTTGCAGGGACACCGGCTTGACGCCGATACCGCAGTTTTCGTCGAAACGGATCTTGGTGACGCCCATTTCTTCTTTGAGGAACTTGATGACCTTGGTCGCTTCCGGCGAACCGGCCTTCCACTCGATACCGGCATAAATGTCTTCCGAGTTTTCGCGGAAGATGGTCATGTCGACGTCGCCTGGCTTCTTGACCGGGCTAGGCACGCCTTCGAACCAGCGCACCGGGCGCAGGCAAACGTACAGGTCGAGTTGCTGACGCAGGGCCACGTTCAGGGAACGAATGCCGCCGCCGACCGGCGTGGTCAGAGGGCCCTTGATGGAAACCACGTAATCCTTGACCGCGTCCAGGGTTTCCTGAGGCAGCCAGGTGTCCTGATCGTAGACCTGAGTTGCTTTCTCCCCGGCGTAGACTTCCATCCAGGAAATTTTGCGCTCGCCGCCGTAAGCCTTCTTAACAGCAGCATCGACAACCTTGATCATGACCGGGCTGATATCAACGCCAATACCATCGCCTTCGATGAAGGGGATGATCGGGTTGTTAGGAACATTGAGAGAATGGTCCGCGTTGACGGTGATTTTGTCGCCGACTGCTGGAACCTGAATCTTCTTGTATCCCATGCTGAACTCCATTGTTTGGATTGAACATCTGGCTTCGTCCGAGCGTACCCCAGTTAAATCGGCGCGCAAACCCTATGTTCTGCCCATCGACTGCAAAGCTGCGCAGTTCGTGTTCTACAAGCCTGAAAGCAAAGGGAAAAGCGCCAAACTCAAGCACGGCCAACGACTCTACGCCCTGCACTCCCCTGCGACCTTTAGACCAATGGACGACAATCGTTACGTATGAACCATCGGCAGATTGCCAGCTACCTATGTATAATGCCGCCCGCTGACCACAGAGTCACGACGGCCGACCTCTCTAGCACGAGACTTTGGACCCGAAAAAGCAGGACTGTTACCGCAGTCCACCCGCTTGACGCTCGACTGATGCACCCAACATCACCGCGCACAAATCTCGACATTCGGCTCATGGATGACTTTGAACGAACGCGCTTACCCGGCGCCCCTCGAGTTTCTGCGCACGCTTTAGCAAAGAAGAGAGAGTTAATCCGAATATGCCCACCCGCTCGAAGATCATCTATACCTTCACCGACGAAGCCCCAGCCCTCGCCACCTATTCACTGTTGCCTATCGTAGAAGCGTTCACCGCTTCGGCTGATATCGCCGTTGAAACCCGCGATATCTCTCTTGCAGGGCGCATCCTGGCCAGCTTCCCCGAGCAATTGGGTGACAAAGCCGTAGCCGACCACCTCGCCGAACTGGGCGACCTGGCCGTTACGCCAGAAGCCAACATCATCAAGCTGCCGAACATCAGTGCTTCGGTTCCGCAACTGCAGGCCGCGATCAAAGAGCTGCAAGCCCAGGGCTTCGCACTGCCGGACTACCCGGAAACCGTGACCAGCGACGCCGACAAAGAAGCCAAGTCGCGCTACGACAAGATCAAGGGCAGCGCCGTGAACCCGGTTCTGCGCGAAGGCAACTCCGATCGTCGTGCCCCGCTGTCGGTCAAGAACTACGCTCGCAAGCACCCGCACAAAATGGGCGCCTGGGCTGCGGACTCCAAGTCCCACGTCGCGCACATGAGCACCGGCGATTTCTACGGCAGCGAAAAAGCTGCCCTGATCGACGCCGCTGACGCCGTCAAAATCGAACTGATCGCTCAAGACGGCACCACCACCGTCCTGAAAGAAAAGACCACCGTGCAAGCCGGTGAGATCCTCGATTGCGCGGTCATGAGCAAAAACGCTCTGCGCAGCTTCATCGCTGCCGAGATCGAAGACGCCAAAGCCAAGGGCGTGCTGCTGTCGGTTCACCTGAAAGCCACCATGATGAAGGTCTCCGACCCGATCATGTTCGGCCAGATCGTTGCCGAGTTCTATAAAGACGCACTGGCCAAGCACGCTGACGTGCTGGCACAGATCGGCTTCAACCTGAACAACGGCATCGGCGACCTGTACGCTCGCATCAAGGCTTTGCCTGCCGAGCAACAAGCGCAGATCGAAGCGGACATCCAGGCGGTCTACGCCGTTCGTCCGTCGTTGGCCATGGTCAACTCCGACAAAGGCATCACCAACCTGCACGTGCCGAGCGACGTCATCGTCGACGCCTCGATGCCGGCGATGATCCGTGACTCCGGCAAAATGTGGGGCACTGACGGTCAGTTGCACGACACCAAGGCTGTGATCCCGGATCGCTGCTACGCCACCATCTACCAGGCCGTTATCGAAGACTGCAAGCTGCACGGCGCTTTCGATCCGACCACCATGGGCAGCGTGCCAAACGTTGGCCTGATGGCGAAAAAAGCCGAAGAGTACGGCTCGCACGACAAGACTTTCCAGATCAAGACCAACGGTGTTGTCCGCGTGACGGACAGCAAAGGCGCCTTGTTGCTGGAGCAGTCGGTTGAAGCCGGCGACATCTTCCGCATGTGCCAGACCAAAGACGCGCCGATCCAGGACTGGGTCAAACTGGCCGTCAACCGTGCTCGCGCAAGCAGCACCCCAGCGATCTTCTGGCTGGACCCAATGCGCGCTCACGATGGCGTAGTGATCGAGAAAGTTCAGGCTTACCTGAAGGATCACGACACCTCCGGCCTGGACATCCGCATCATGTCGCCAGTCGACGCGATGGCCTTCACCCTAGGCCGCACCCGCGAAGGCAAGGACACCATCTCGGTGACCGGTAACGTACTGCGCGACTACCTGACCGACCTGTTCCCGATCATGGAACTGGGCACCAGCGCCAAGATGCTGTCGATCGTTCCGCTGATGAACGGCGGCGGCCTGTTCGAAACCGGCGCCGGCGGTTCGGCACCGAAGCACGTTCAGCAGCTGCTGGAAGAGAACTTCCTGCGCTGGGATTCCCTGGGCGAGTTCCTCGCACTGGCCGCTTCCCTTGAGCATCTGGGCGTTACTTACAACAACCCTAAGGCGCTGGTTCTGGCCAAGACCCTGGACCAGGCCACCGGCCAGTTCCTGGACAACAACAAGTCGCCATCGCGTAAAGTCGGCAACATCGACAACCGCGGCAGCCACTTCTACCTGGCGCTGTACTGGGCTCAGGCCCTGGCCGCCCAGACTGAAGACGCTGCACTGCAAGCGCAGTTCGGCGAGCTGGCAAAAACCCTGACCGAGAACGAGGCGACCATCGTTGCCGAGCTCAACGCCGTTCAGGGCAAGCCAGTGGACATCGGCGGTTACTACCACGCCAATGCCGAGCTGATCAGCAAGGCCATGCGCCCAAGCAACACTTTCAACGCCGCGATCGCTGCGCTGGTTTAAGGTTGTAAGGATGCAAAGAAGCCCCGGCCCAGTGCCGGGGTTTCTGTTTCTACAGGCTGACCACAACCTTGTAGGAGCCGGCTTGCTGCGGGCGGCGTTCCGACGATTGCGGTGTATCAGCCAACAAAAATGTTGAATGATAAAACGCAATCGTCGGAACGCCGCCCGCAGCAAGCCGGCTCCTACAGGGTCCGTATTTCAATTGGAAATTGAGGAAGCTTTATGGACTGGAAACCCCACATCACCGTCGCCACCATCGTCGAAGACAATGGCCGCTTCCTGATGGTCGAAGAAACCAAGCACGGACGGACGGTGCTCAACCAGCCCGCCGGCCACCTCGACCCGAACGAAACCCTGACCGAAGCCGCCGTACGCGAAACCCTCGAAGAAACCGGCTGGGACGTCGAGGCGACCGGCGTGGTGGGCATTTACCTCTACACCGCGCCCAGCAACGGCGTGACGTATCAGCGAGTCTGCTTCATCGCAAAAGCGCTCAAGCACCACCCCGACTATCAACTGGATGACGGCATCGTCGGCGCAAAATGGCTGACGCGTGACGAACTGCTGGCACAACGCGCAAACTGGCGCAGTGAGCTGATCATCCGCTGTATCGATGATTATCTGGACGGTAAACACTTCGGTCTCGAACTGATCCGCCCTTCTCTTTAGCCTTGTGGGCTGCGGCCTGCTAGAATCGCGTCCTTTTTCAAGACACTCATTGAATCCCTATGCGTGATCCAGCCCCTTCTGACACACAAAAGAAGCGCGTCATTGTCGGCATGTCCGGCGGCGTGGACTCTTCCGTTTCCGCCCTCCTGCTGATCGAGCAGGGTTATGAGGTGGAAGGCCTGTTCATGAAGAACTGGGAAGAAGACGATGGAACGGAATACTGCACCGCCATGGACGACCTGGCGGACGCCCAGGCCGTGTGCGACAAAATTGGCATCAAGCTGCACACTGCCAACTTCGCCGCCGAGTACTGGGACAACGTGTTCGAGCACTTCCTGGCCGAATACAAGGCCGGTCGCACGCCAAACCCGGACATCCTGTGCAACCGCGAAATCAAGTTCAAGGCGTTCCTCGACTACGCCATGGTGCTCGGCGCCGACCTGATCGCCACCGGCCACTACGTGCGCCGCCGCGACATCGACGGCCACACCGAACTGCTCAAGGGCCTGGACCCGAACAAGGACCAGAGCTACTTCCTGCACGCCGTCGGCGGCGAACAGATCGCCAAGACCCTGTTCCCGGTCGGCGAGCTGGAAAAACCGCAAGTACGCGCGATTGCCGAGAAATACGAACTCGCCACCGCGAAGAAAAAGGATTCCACCGGGATCTGCTTTATCGGCGAACGCCGCTTCAGCGACTTCCTCAAGCAATACCTGCCGGCGCAGCCAGGCGAAATCAAAACCACCGAAGGTGAAGTCATCGGCCGCCACCACGGCTTGATGTACCACACCATCGGCCAGCGTCAGGGCCTGGGCATCGGCGGCTTGAAAGACGCCAGCGACGAGCCGTGGTACGTGCTGATCAAAGACCTGGAGCACAACGAACTGATCGTTGGCCAGGGCAATGACCACCCTTACCTGTTCTCCCGCGCCCTGCTCGCCTCGGACATCTATTGGGTCAACCCGATCGACCTGAGCGAGCCGCGCAAGCTGACCGCCAAAGTGCGTTATCGCCAGAGCGACCAGTCGTGCACGCTGGAAAAAACCGCCACCGGCTACCGCGCAACCTTCGATGAGCCGCAACGCGCGGTCACCCCCGGTCAGTCCGTGGTGTTCTACGACGGCGAAATCTGCCTCGGCGGCGGCGTGATTGAAGTGGCGGAACCGTGGACCAGCAAAGGCACCCTTCAAGGCGAGCAGCAATGAGCCCCACTCAGGAGCAACTGACGGCGCTGGGCGGCGTGTTTCTCGCCGCTGTCCTTGTCGACAAGATCGCCAAGACCGGCCAGACCAGCGAAGCCGGCCTGACCTGCATGCTTGGCAGCCTGCTGATTCGCGACCCCAAGGACACGCTGGAAGTCTACGGCGGCGACGACATCAATCTGCGTGAAGGTTATCGCGCACTGATCGGCGCCCTTGAACGCGACCCGAGCACCCTGCAGCGCGAACCGCTGCGTTACGCCCTGGCAATGCTCGGGCTGGAGCGTCAACTGGCCAAGCGCGGCGACATGCTCGAGGTGATCGGCAAACGCCTGCCGCAGATTCAATCCCAGGTCGAACACTTCGGCCCGGCGCACGAAAATGTGATCGCCGCCTGCGGCGCGCTGTACCAGGACACCCTGAGCACCTTGCGCCAACGGATTCAGGTTCACGGCGACATGCGCAACCTGCAGCAGCCGAGCAACGCTTCGAAGATCCGCGCGCTGTTGCTGGCCGGGATTCGTTCGGCACGCCTGTGGCGGCAGTTGGGCGGTCATCGCTGGCAGTTGGTCGTCAGCCGCCGCAAATTGCTGAAAGAGCTTTACCCGCTGATGCGCAGCAGCTGAACCGCGCCCGCAACACCGTTTTGTAGTCAGTAACGCGTAATACGCTGGTCAGTTGGCAACGGACCGGCGGATTTTTTCATGTATGATACGCGCCCCATTTCGTTGCCCGACTGTCCGAGAACACCCCATGCAGCTTTCTTCGCTCACTGCGGTTTCCCCTGTTGACGGCCGCTACGCCGGCAAAACCCAGGCCCTGCGCCCAATTTTCAGCGAATACGGTCTGATCCGTGCTCGCGTGCTGGTTGAAGTGCGCTGGCTCCAGCGCCTCGCCGCTCACCCTGCCATCAGCGAAGTGCCGGCGTTTTCCGCCGAAGCCAACGCTGTGCTGAACACCCTGGCGGAAAACTTCTCTCTGGAGCACGCCGAGCGTGTCAAAGAGATCGAGCGCACCACCAACCACGACGTCAAAGCCATCGAATACCTGCTCAAAGAGCAAGCGGCCAAGCTGCCGGAACTGGCGGCTGTCAGCGAATTCATCCACTTTGCCTGCACCAGCGAGGACATCAACAACCTGTCCCACGCCCTGATGCTGCGCGAAGGCCGTGATGACGTCATGCTGCCGCTGATGCGCCAGACTGCCGAAGCCATCCGCGAACTGGCCATCCGTTTCGCTGACGTGCCGATGCTGTCGCGCACCCACGGTCAACCGGCCTCGCCGACCACCCTGGGCAAAGAGCTGGCAAACGTGGTTTACCGTCTGGAGCGCCAGATCGCTCAAGTCGCTGCCGTTCCGCTGCTGGGCAAGATCAACGGCGCTGTCGGCAACTACAACGCTCACCTGTCGGCCTACCCTGAGATCGACTGGGAAGCCAACGCCCGCGCCTTCATCGAAGACGAGCTGGGCCTGGGCTTCAACCCATACACCACGCAGATCGAACCGCACGACTACATCGCCGAGCTGTTCGACGCGATCGCGCGTTTCAACACCATCCTGATCGACTTCGACCGCGACATCTGGGGCTACATCTCCCTGGGTTATTTCAAACAGCGCACCATCGCTGGCGAAATCGGTTCGTCGACCATGCCGCACAAAGTCAACCCGATCGACTTCGAAAACTCCGAAGGCAACCTGGGCATCGCCAACGCACTGTTCCAGCACCTGGCGAGCAAACTGCCGATCTCCCGCTGGCAGCGCGACCTGACCGACTCCACCGTACTGCGCAACCTCGGTGTCGGCTTCGCCCACAGCGTGATCGCATACGAAGCCAGCCTCAAAGGCATCAGCAAACTGGAGCTCAACGCTCAGAAAATCGCTGCTGACCTCGATGCTTGCTGGGAAGTCCTGGCCGAGCCGATCCAGACCGTGATGCGTCGCTACAACATCGAAAACCCGTACGAGAAGCTGAAAGAGTTGACCCGTGGCAAGGGCATCAGCCCTGAAGCGCTGCAAACTTTCATCGACGGGCTGGACATGCCTGCCGCCGCCAAGGCCGAGCTGAAACTGCTCACCCCGGCGAACTACATCGGCAACGCTGTAGAGCAAGCCAAGCGCATCTGATCGACCGCTTTACCCGTTTGAGACGCCCGGCAGCGCCGGGCGTTTTTATTCCCGTCTGAAAAGTGCTTTTTTTCAATAGGTTACACATGAATCCTGACATTCCTCTTCAACTTCTGGGCGGCATCACGGCGCGCGAATTCCTGCGTGACTACTGGCAGAAAAAACCCCTGCTGATCCGTCAGGCAATCCCTGATTTCGAAAGCCCGATCGACGCCGACGAACTGGCCGGCCTGGCGCTGGAAGAAGAAGTTGAATCGCGCCTGATCATCGAGCACGGCGAGCGTCCTTGGGAATTGCGCCGCGGCCCGTTCGCCGAAGACGAATTCAGCAAGCTGCCGGAAACCGAATGGACCCTGCTGGTACAAGCGGTTGACCAGTTCGTGCCGGAAGTCAGCGAACTGCTGGAACAGTTCCGCTTCCTGCCGAGCTGGCGCATCGACGACGTGATGATCAGCTTCGCTGCGCCGGGTGGCAGCGTCGGTCCGCACTTCGACAACTACGACGTGTTCCTGCTGCAAGGCCACGGCAAGCGCAACTGGAAAATCGGCCAGATGTGCAATTCCGACAGCCCGCTGCTGCAACATGCGGACCTGCGCATCCTGGCTGATTTCGAAGCCACCGATGAGTGGGTCCTGGAACCGGGCGACATGCTCTACCTGCCGCCACGCCTGGCCCACTGCGGCGTGGCCGTCGATGACTGCCTGACCTACTCCGTAGGTTTCCGCGCTCCGAGCGCCGCTGAAGTGCTGACCCACTTCACCGACTTCCTCAGCCAGTTCCTGACTGACGAAGAGCGTTACACCGACGCCGACGCCCTGCCGGCAGTTGATCCGCATCAGATCCAGCACGACGCCCTCGATCGCCTGAAAGCCCTGCTGGCCGAGCACATGAGCGACGAACGCCTGCTGCTGACCTGGTTCGGCCAATTCATGACCGAACCACGCTACCCGGAACTGGTGGTCGGCCCTGAAGAAATCGAAGAAGACGACCTGCTTGCCAGCCTGGAGCAAGGTGCCGTACTGATCCGCAACCCGAGCGCCCGCATGGCCTGGTCCGAAGTCGATGACGACCTGCTGCTGTTCGCCAGCGGTCAGAGCCGTTATCTGCCGGGCAAACTGCGCGATCTGCTGAAGTTGATCTGTGCCGCCGATGCGCTGCACATCGACAACCTCGGCGAATGGCTGAGCGACGAAGACGGTCGCGGCTTGATTTGCGAACTGATCAAGCAAGGAAGCCTGGGGTTTGCCGATGAATAAAATTCACGTACGTGTCGCAGACTGGCAAAAGGATAACGCCGAGATCCGGCGCATTCGTGAGACGGTGTTCATCGCCGAGCAATCCGTTCCGCCCGAGCTGGAATGGGATGCAGATGATGCAACAGCGGTGCATTTCCTGGCCTTCGAAGGTGACTTTCCGATTGGCACCGCGCGCCTGCTGCCCGATGGGCATGTTGGCCGGGTTTCGGTGCTGAAAGACTGGCGCGGCTTGAAGGTTGGCGATGCGCTGATGCAAGCGGTGATCGGTGAAGCCGAGAAGCGCGGGCTGAAGCAGCAGATGCTGAGCGCGCAGGTGCAAGCGACGGCGTTCTATGAGCGCCTGGGCTTCAGCCTGGTCAGTGAGGAGTTCCTGGAAGCCGGGATTCCGCACGTGGACATGGTGCGGCACTCCGCTTAAACCGCGGCGCGGCCTTCGCGAGCAAGCTTCGCTCCTACAGAATTACACTGAACCTGTAGGAGCGAGGCTTGCCCGCGAAGAGGCCCGAAAGCACACCACAAAACGCCCCGCCATTTTCGGATGCCGGGGCGTTTTGCTGTCTACGATTCAACTTGCCCCACGCCGGGCCGACAAACTGGCAAACTCAAGACCTGTAGGAGCGAGCCTGCTCGCGATGGTCGTGAGAGCGCCGCGGGGTATCAGGCTTCCAGCGTCATCGTTGACGACCATCGCCAGCAAGCTGGCTCCTACACACAAACTTCAAGGCCGGAGATAACGGATATGTCCCTACGCACCCTGCTCACCACGCTGCTGCTGACCTGCAGTTTTTCGGTCATGGCAGCCACCGAGATCGTGCCGTTGAACTACCACACCAGCGCCGACATGCTACCGATGGCGCAGGACTTTATCGGCAAGGACGGCCAGGTCAGCGCCTACGGCAACCAACTGATCGTCAATGCCGATCAACGCAAGATCGACGAACTTAAAGCGCTTATCGCCCAACTCGACACTCAGCCCAAGCGCCTGCTGATCACCGTCGACACCAACGAAAACAACTTCCAGGGCGATCAGGGTTATTCGGTGAACGGGGCCAAACCCAGCCAGACCCGAATCATCAATCGCAGCACCGAAAGCCGTGACGGCGGCATTCAGCAAGTCCAGGCCAGCGAAGGCACACCGGCGCTGATCCAGGTCGGCCAGAGCGTGCCGTTGACCAGCACGCAGATCGATTCGTATGGCGATCCCCGCAGCCAGACCGAATACCGCAACGTCACCCAGGGTTTCTATGTCACCGCCAGCGTCACCGGCGACATCGTTCACCTGTCGATCAGTACCAACCGTGACCGCATGAGCCAGGAACGTCCCGATGTAGTGAACGTGCAAAGCACCGACACAACCGTCACCGGCCGCCTCGGCGAATGGATCACCCTCGCCGGCGTGAATCACCAGACTCAGGCCGACAAACAGGGCATGACCCGCAGCTACTCGACTCAGGGCCGGGATGACATGACCCTGCGGGTGAAAGTCGATACTTTGGACTAAACCACCAAAAACTGACTGATTAGTCGTATTAGACCAAAGATGTAGTGCCATAAAAAAAGCACTACAAAACGTTTGACGAGCCAAAAAAGCGAAGGCATGATGGCCTCGCTCCCGCTAATCAGGGGCCCTGGCAAGGGCCTTCGAGGCGATGCTCGCACCTACCCCGCGAGCCGTTTCGTGTCTGTACCGCCCACAAGGTGTGTTTGACGAGGTTGCCGACTGGAACGAAGTTGTCCCGAGGGACGGAAGCGTATTTAGGTAACCCGGCATCACACTGAAGTTCGTATAAAGGCCCACGACGCCCGAATGCGCTCGCCAGTCCGCCCTTACCTGCTCACTTCCCCTCGAGCCCATCGTTCATCCCGTCGCCAACCCCGCCGAATTCGACTTGACCGCCTAAGCTTCTGGTCTGCGAGCGCATGAATTTTCCACCGCAGAACAACTTTCCGTAAAAGACGCGACGAGGTTTATCTCCATGGCACTGACACGCGAACAGCAAATTGCAGCCCTCGAAAAAGACTGGGCTGAAAACCCACGCTGGAAAGGCGTGACACGCGCTTACTCCGCTGCTGACGTCGTCCGCCTGCGTGGCTCGGTTCAACCTGAGCACACCTTTGCAAAACTCGGCGCCGAGAAGCTCTGGAACCTGGTCACCCAGGGCGCCAAGCCGTCCTTCCGTCCTGAGAAAGATTTCGTCAACTGCATGGGCGCCCTGACCGGCGGCCAGGCTGTACAACAAGTCAAAGCCGGCATCCAGGCGATCTACCTGTCGGGCTGGCAGGTTGCTGCGGACAACAACTCCGCCGAATCGATGTACCCGGACCAGTCGCTGTACCCGGTGGACTCGGTTCCAACCGTGGTCAAGCGCATCAACAACTCGTTCCGTCGTGCTGACCAGATCCAGTGGAAAGCCGGCAAGGGCCCGGGCGACGAAGGCTACATCGACTACTTCGCACCAATCGTGGCTGACGCCGAAGCCGGTTTCGGCGGCGTACTGAACGCCTACGAGCTGATGAAGAGCATGATCGAAGCAGGCGCCGCCGGCGTTCACTTCGAAGACCAACTGGCTTCCGTGAAAAAATGCGGCCACATGGGCGGCAAGGTACTGGTTCCTACCCAGGAAGCCGTACAGAAGCTGACTGCTGCCCGTCTGGCGGCTGACGTTGCCGGTACTCCGACCATCATCCTGGCACGTACCGACGCTAACGCGGCTGACCTGCTGACTTCCGACTGCGACCCGTACGACCAGCCATTCGTGACTGGCGAACGTACCCAGGAAGGTTTCTACAAAGTGCGCGCTGGCCTGGACCAGGCAATCGCTCGCGGCCTGGCTTACGCTCCGTACGCCGACCTGATCTGGTGCGAAACCGCCAAGCCGGATCTGGACGAAGCCCGTCGCTTCGCTGAAGCGATCAAGAAGGAATACCCGGACCAACTGCTGTCGTACAACTGCTCGCCTTCCTTCAACTGGAAGAAAAACCTGGACGACGCGACCATCGCCAAGTTCCAGCGCGAACTGTCCGCCATGGGTTACAAGCACCAGTTCATCACCCTGGCCGGCATTCACAACATGTGGCACAGCATGTTCAACCTGGCGCACGACTACGCCCGCAACGACATGACTGCCTACGTGAAGCTGCAAGAGCAGGAATTCGCCGACGCCGCCAAGGGTTACACCTTCGTGGCTCACCAGCAGGAAGTGGGCACCGGCTACTTCGACGACATGACCACCGTGATCCAGGGCGGCTCGTCGTCGGTTACCGCACTGACCGGTTCGACTGAAGAAGAACAGTTCCACTGATCTGCTTCGCCTGAACGAACGGCCGTTGCGGACCGAATAAAAAGCTAACCGCAACGCCGCACATCTGACGCCCCGACTGGTTCGGGGCGTTTTTTTGCGTTCATTTTTTACACGATACGGCCCCTGTAGGAGCGAGGCTTGCCCGCGAAGAATGCACCGCGACATGCCAGGTAGACCGCAGCGCATTCTTCGCGGGCAAGCCTCGCTCCTACAGAAGGAAGGGGGTGATTCAGGAAAAATCCTTGATCCAGCGCAGTTTCACGATCAGAAAAACAGGGTAAAACGGTGCCGCCCGCTACTTGCAGTAACGCGCATATAAGACAACTTTCCACCCACCTACCCGTTAAACAGTTTGAAAATCGCTTCAAACAATATTGATTATCATTTAGCTCAAACTATGTTCGTTACATTCCCTACAAAACATAATTGATGAAAAGCCTGCTAATGCCCGCAACGCATGGGCTGCGGGACTTTGGAGGTGCGCTATGTCCTTATTCCTATAAATAATTTCGCTATAGGAATTTTACTTGCACGGTGTTGTGCCATAAAATCAGCGGGATTGATTGCTGCGACATATCGTCACTGCTTTGTTTCTTTTTCAAGCTCAGAGACCTTTGCTCTCTGTTAAGGATTACCAGCATGCCCGAAGCGACAGGACTCATGGCCCACAACTGGGGCTTTGCCATTTTCCTTCTGGGCGTCGTCGGCCTTTGCGCCTTCATGCTCGGCGTCTCCAGCCTCCTCGGGTCAAAAGCCTGGGGCCGCAGCAAAAACGAACCGTTCGAGTCCGGCATGCTACCTACAGGTGGCGCCCGCTTGCGGCTCTCAGCCAAATTCTATCTGGTCGCGATGCTCTTCGTGATCTTCGATATCGAAGCCCTTTTTCTCTTTGCCTGGTCTGTGTCCGTCCGCGAAAGCGGCTGGACCGGATTCGTCGAAGCTCTCGTTTTCATAGCAATTCTGTTGGCAGGCCTTGTCTACCTATTCCGAGTGGGCGCCCTTGACTGGGCTCCGGAAGCTCGTCGTAAGCGGCAAGCGAAGCTGAAACAATGAGGCTTTGGCAATGCAATACAATCTCACCAGGATCGACCCCGATGCTCCTAACGAGCAGTATCCGATTGGCGAACGGGAAACCGTTTCCGATCCGTTAGAAGATCAAGTCCACAAAAACATCTTCATGGGCAAGCTCGAAGACGTGCTTAACGGCACGATCAACTGGGGGCGCAAGAACTCCCTGTGGCCGTATAACTTCGGCCTTTCGTGCTGCTACGTGGAAATGACCACCGCCTTCACGGCGCCCCACGACATCGCGCGCTTTGGCGCCGAGGTTATCCGGGCATCGCCGCGTCAGGCGGATTTCATGGTTATCGCCGGTACCTGCTTCATCAAGATGGCGCCGATCATTCAGCGTCTCTACGAGCAAATGCTCGAACCTAAATGGGTCATCTCCATGGGTTCGTGCGCCAACTCCGGTGGCATGTACGACATCTACTCAGTCGTTCAAGGGGTGGACAAGTTCCTGCCCGTGGACGTCTACGTGCCTGGCTGCCCGCCTCGTCCTGAAGCTTTTCTGCAAGGCTTGATGCTCTTGCAGGAGTCGATTGGACAGGAGCGTCGTCCGCTTTCCTGGGTCGTTGGCGATCAAGGCGTGTATCGCGCCGAGATGCCTTCCGAGAAGGACAAGCGCCGCGAACAGCGAATCGCAGTCACCAACCTGCGCAGCCCCGACGAAGTCTGATCCAGATCTGCTTCTTATATAGAACGAGACACTGGCTTCATTCTTTACGTTGACCGAAAGCGATAAATAACCATGACTACAGGCAGTGCTCTGTACATCCCGCCTTACAAGGCAGACGACCAGGATGTGGTCGTCGAACTGAATAACCGTTTTGGCCCCGAGGCGTTCACCGCCCAGCCTACCCGCACCGGCATGCCGGTGCTTTGGGTTGCCCGCGCCAAACTCGTCGAAGTGATGACCTTCCTGCGCAACCTGCCCAAGCCGTACGTCATGCTCTATGACCTGCACGGCGTGGACGAGCGTCTGCGCACCAAGCGTCAAGGGCTGCCAAGCGGCGCCGACTTCACCGTGTTCTATCACCTGATGTCGATCGAACGTAATAGTGACGTGATGATCAAGGTCGCCTTGTCCGAGAGCGACCTCAGCGTGCCGACCGTCACCGGGATCTGGCCGAACGCCAACTGGTACGAGCGTGAAGTGTGGGACATGTACGGCATCGACTTTGCCGGCCACCCGCACCTGACCCGCATCATGATGCCGCCGACCTGGGAAGGTCACCCGCTGCGCAAGGACTTCCCGGCCCGCGCAACCGAGTTCGACCCGTTCACCCTGAACCTGGCCAAGCAACAGCTTGAGGAAGAAGCCGCGCGCTTCAAGCCTGAAGACTGGGGCATGAAGCGTTCCGGTGCGAACGAGGACTACATGTTCCTCAACCTCGGTCCCAACCACCCTTCCGCGCACGGTGCGTTCCGCATCATCCTGCAGCTGGACGGTGAAGAGATCGTCGATTGCGTACCGGACGTCGGCTACCACCACCGTGGTGCCGAGAAGATGGCCGAGCGTCAGTCCTGGCACAGCTTCATCCCGTACACCGACCGTATCGACTACCTCGGCGGCGTGATGAACAACCTGCCGTACGTGCTCTCGGTCGAGAAGCTGGCCGGCATCAAGGTGCCCGAGAAGGTCGACGTCATCCGCATCATGATGGCCGAGTTCTTCCGGATCACCAGCCACCTGCTGTTCCTGGGTACCTACATCCAGGACGTCGGCGCCATGACCCCGGTGTTCTTCACCTTCACCGACCGCCAGAAGGCGTACACGGTGATCGAAGCCATTACCGGTTTCCGTCTGCACCCGGCCTGGTACCGCATCGGTGGCGTCGCCCACGACCTGCCGCGCGGCTGGGAAAAGCTGGTGAAAGACTTCGTCGAGTGGATGCCAAAGCGTCTGGACGAATACCAGAAAGCCGCTCTGGACAACAGCATCCTGCGTGGCCGGACCATCGGCGTCGCTGCCTACAACACCAAAGAGGCCCTCGAATGGGGCGTCACCGGTGCAGGCCTGCGTTCGACCGGTTGCGACTTCGACCTGCGTAAAGCGCGTCCATACTCGGGCTACGAGAACTTCGAATTCGAAGTGCCGCTGGCCGCCAATGGCGATGCCTACGACCGTTGCATCGTGCGCGTCGAAGAAATGCGCCAGAGCATCAAGATCATCGACCAGTGCATGCGCAACATGCCGGAAGGCCCGTACAAGGCGGATCACCCGCTGACTACGCCGCCGCCGAAAGAGCGCACGCTGCAGCACATCGAGACCCTGATCACGCACTTCCTGCAAGTTTCGTGGGGCCCGGTCATGCCGGCCAACGAATCCTTCCAGATGATCGAAGCGACCAAGGGCATCAACAGTTATTACCTGACGAGCGATGGCGGCACCATGAGCTACCGCACCCGGATTCGCACCCCAAGCTTCCCGCACCTGCAGCAGATCCCTTCGGTGATCAAAGGCAGCATGGTCGCGGACTTGATTGCGTACCTGGGTAGTATCGATTTCGTTATGGCCGACGTGGACCGCTAAGCATGAACAGCACGCTTATCCAGACAGACCGTTTCACCTTGAGTGAAACCGAGCGCTCGGCCATCGAGCACGAGCTGCATCACTACGAAGACCCGCGCGCGGCGTCGATCGAAGCCCTGAAGATCGTCCAGAAGGAACGTGGCTGGGTGCCTGACGGCGCGCTCTACGCCATCGGCGAGATCCTCGGCATCCCGGCGAGCGACGTTGAAGGCGTGGCTACTTTCTATAGCCAGATCTTCCGTCAGCCAGTCGGTCGCCACATCATTCGCGTCTGCGACAGCATGGTCTGCTACATCGGCGGCCATGAATCGGTAGTCAGCGAAATCCAGAGCAAACTCGGCATCGGCCTGGGCCAGACCACAGCCGACGGTCGTTTCACCCTGCTGCCGGTCTGCTGCCTCGGCAACTGCGACAAGGCGCCGGCGTTGATGATCGACGACGACACTTTCGGTGATGTGCAGCCTGCCGGCGTTGCCAAATTGCTCGAGGGCTACGTATGACCCTGACTTCCTTCGGTCCTGCCAACCGCATCAAGCGTTCGGCCGAGACTCACCCGCTGACCTGGCGTCTGCGTGACGACGGCGAAGCTGTCTGGCTCGACGAGTACCAGGCCAAGAACGGTTACGCGGCTGCGCGCAAAGCCTTTGCCGACATGGCTCAGGACGACATCGTCCAGACCGTGAAAGACGCCGGCCTGAAAGGTCGCGGCGGTGCAGGCTTCCCCACGGGCGTGAAGTGGGGCCTGATGCCGAAAGACGAATCCATCAACATCCGCTACCTGCTGTGCAACGCGGATGAAATGGAGCCGAACACCTGGAAAGACCGCATGCTGATGGAGCAACTGCCCCATCTGCTGATCGAAGGCATGCTGATCAGTGCCCGTGCACTGAAAACCTACCGTGGCTACATCTTCCTGCGTGGCGAATACACCACCGCCGCCAAGCACCTCAACCGTGCCGTGGAAGAAGCCAAGGCAGCTGGCCTTTTGGGCAAGAACATCCTGGGCAGCGGCTTCGATTTCGAGCTGTTCGTCCACACCGGCGCCGGGCGTTACATCTGCGGTGAAGAAACCGCACTGATCAACTCCCTCGAAGGCCGCCGCGCCAACCCGCGCTCCAAGCCGCCCTTCCCTGCCGCCGTTGGCGTGTGGGGCAAGCCGACTTGCGTGAACAACGTTGAAACCCTGTGCAACGTCCCGGCGATCATTGCCGATGGCGTGGACTGGTACAAATCGTTGGCCCGCGAAGGCAGTGAAGACATGGGCACCAAGCTCATGGGCTTCTCCGGCAAGGTCAAGAACCCGGGCCTGTGGGAATTGCCATTCGGCGTCACCGGTCGCGAGTTGTTCGAAGACTACGCCGGCGGCATGCGCGACGGTTACAAGCTCAAGGCCTGGCAGCCAGGCGGCGCCGGTACCGGTTTCCTGTTGCCTGAACACCTGGACGCACAAATGTACGCCGGCGGCATCGCCAAAGTGGGCACCCGTATGGGTACCGGCCTGGCCATGGCGGTGGACGACAGCGTCAACATGGTTTCGCTGCTGCGCAACATGGAGCAGTTCTTCGCCCGCGAATCCTGCGGCTTCTGCACCCCTTGCCGCGATGGCCTGCCATGGAGCGTCAAGCTGCTGATGGCCATCGAGAATGGCGAAGGCCAGCCAGGCGACATCGAGACCCTGCTGGGTCTGGTCGGTTTCCTCGGTCCAGGCAAGACCTTCTGTGCTCACGCACCGGGCGCCGTTGAGCCGTTGGGCAGCGCAATCAAATACTTCCGCCATGAGTTCGAAGCCGGCATCGCGCCTGTCAGCGCCGTCGTCCCGCCTCTGGCAAGGCCGATCGTAGTCGGCGCTTAACGCTTAAAAAAGGCGAACGGTCCGTGCCGTTCGCCTTCTCGTGTGATGACGCCTTGAACGGCTGTGTTGATTCACGCGAATAACAAGATTCCATTAGCCACGCCCGCTGACACCGGGCCAACGAAGAACTTTGAACCATGGCCACTATCCACGTAGACGGCAAAGAGCTCGAAGTCGATGGGGCAGACAACCTGTTACAGGCATGTCTGTCGCTAGGCCTCGATATCCCTTATTTCTGCTGGCACCCTGCCCTTGGCAGCGTTGGCGCTTGCCGCCAGTGCGCGGTCAAGCAGTACACCGACGAGAACGACACCCGCGGTCGCATCGTCATGTCCTGCATGACCCCTGCCACCGACGGCACCTGGATCTCCATCGAAGATGAAGAGTCCAAGGCCTTCCGCGCCAGTGTTGTTGAATGGCTGATGACCAACCACCCGCACGACTGCCCGGTCTGTGAGGAAGGCGGTCACTGCCACCTGCAAGACATGACCGTGATGACCGGCCACAACGAGCGCCGTTATCGCTTCACCAAGCGTACCCACCAGAACCAGCAACTGGGCCCGTTCATTTCCCACGAAATGAACCGCTGCATCGCTTGCTACCGCTGCGTGCGCTTCTATAAGGATTACGCTGGCGGCACCGACCTTGGTGTGTTCGGCGCCCACGACAACGTGTACTTCGGTCGCGTTGAAGACGGCGTACTGGAAAGCGAATTCTCCGGCAACCTCACCGAGGTCTGCCCGACCGGTGTGTTCACCGACAAGACTCACTCCGAGCGCTACAACCGCAAGTGGGACATGCAGTTCTCGCCGAGCATCTGCCATGGCTGCTCCAGCGGTTGCAACATCTCCCCGGGCGAGCGTTACGGCGAACTGCGTCGGATCGAAAACCGCTTCAACGGTTCGGTCAACCAGTACTTCCTGTGCGACCGTGGCCGTTTCGGCTATGGCTACGTCAACCGCGAAGACCGCCCGCGTCAGCCTCTGCTGGCCAACGGCACCAAGCTGAGCCTCGACGAAGCGCTGGACAAAGCCGCTGACCTGCTGCGCGGTCGCAACATCGTCGGCATCGGTTCGCCGCGTGCCAGCCTCGAAAGCAACTACGCGTTGCGCGAGCTGGTCGGCGCCGAGCACTTCTACTCCGGTATCGAAGCCGCCGAGCTGGAACGCATTCGTCTGGTCATGCAGGTGCTCAAAGACAGCCCGCTGCCGATCCCGAACATGCGCGACATCGAAGACCACGACGCCATCTTCGTCCTCGGCGAAGACTTGACCCAAACCGCTGCCCGTATGGCGCTGTCCCTGCGTCAATCGGTCAAGGGCAAGGCCGAAGACATGGCCGACGGCATGCGCGTTCAGCCTTGGCTCGACGCTGCGGTGAAGAACATCGGTCAGCACGAACTGAACCCGCTGTTCATCGCCAGCCTGGCTGAAACCAAGCTCGACGACATCGCCGAAGAATGCGTTCACGCCGCTCCAGATGACCTGGCCCGCATCGGTTTCGCCGTGGCTCACGCCCTCGACGCCAGCGCCCCAGCCGTTGAAGGCCTCGACACCGAAGCCCTCGAACTGGCCAAGCGCATTGCCGACGCCCTGCTCGCGGCCAAGCGTCCGTTGATCATTGCCGGTACCTCGCTGGGTTCCAAAGCATTGATCGAAGCCGCCGCGAACATCGCCAAAGCCCTGAAGCTGCGCGAGAAGAACGGTTCCATCAGCCTGATCGTGCCAGAGGCCAACAGCCTCGGCCTGGCCATGCTCGGTGGCGAATCGGTCGACGCCGCGCTGCAAGCGGTGATCGATGGCAAGGCCGACGCCATCGTCGTGCTGGAAAACGATCTGTACACCCGTACCGACAAAGCCCGTGTCGATGCCGCCCTGACCGCCGCGAAAGTGGTGATCGTTGCCGACCACCAGAAAACCGCCACCAGCGATCGCGCGCACCTGGTTCTGCCAGCCGCCAGCTTCGCTGAAGGCGACGGTACGCTGGTCAGCCAGGAAGGCCGCGCCCAGCGCTTCTTCCAGGTCTTCGATCCGAAGTACATGGACGCGAGCATCCTGGTTCACGAAGGCTGGCGCTGGCTGCATGCCCTGCGCGCTACCTTGCTGAACCAGCCGATCGACTGGACCCAACTGGACCACGTCACCGCTGCCGTCGCTGCAAGCACGCCGCAACTGAACCGTATCGTCGATGCCGCACCGTCCGCCTCGTTCCGCATCAAGGGCATGAAGCTTGCCCGCGAACCGCTGCGTTACTCGGGTCGTACCGCCATGCGCGCTGACATCAACGTGCACGAACCGCGTACCCCGCAAGACAAGGACACCGCGTTCGCCTTCTCCATGGAAGGTTACTCGGGCTCGGCCGAACCGCGTCAGCAAGTGCCTTTCGCCTGGTCTCCGGGCTGGAACTCGCCGCAAGCCTGGAACAAGTTCCAGGACGAAGTCGGTGGTCACATCCGCGCTGGCGACCCGGGCACCCGCCTGATCGAAAGCACCGGTGATTCGCTGAACTGGTTCGCAGCTGTTCCGCGCGCCTTCAACCCGGCCCCGGGCACCTGGCAGGTCGTGCCGTTCTTCCACCTGCTCGGCAGCGAAGAGAACTCTTCGAAAGCCGCGCCGGTTCAGGAACGCATCCCGGCCGCCTACGTCGCTTTGGCCAAGTCCGAAGCCGACCGTCTGGGTGTCAATGACGGTGCCCTGCTGAGCTTGAACGTTGCCGGCCAGACCCTGCGTCTGCCGCTGCGCATCAACGAAGAGCTGGGTGCTGGCCTGGTCGCATTGCCGGCCGGTATCGCGGGCATTCCGCCAGCGATCTTTGGCAAATCCGTTGACGGTCTGCAGGAGGCAGCTCAATGACCTGGTTCACGCCTGAAGTGATTGACGTGATCATCGCGGTCCTCAAGGCCATCGTGATTCTGCTCGCCGTGGTGGTGTGCGGCGCGCTGCTGAGCTGGGTCGAGCGTCGTCTGCTCGCCCTCTGGCAGGACCGTTACGGTCCGAACCGCGTCGGCCCGTTCGGCGCGTTCCAGATCGCGGCCGACATGATCAAGATGTTCTTCAAGGAAGACTGGACCCCGCCGTTCGCCGACAAGATGATCTTCACCCTGGCACCGGTCGTGGCCATGAGCGCCCTGCTGATTGCCTTCGCGATCATCCCGATCACCCCGACCTGGGGTGTGGCGGACATCAACATCGGCATTCTGTTCTTCTTCGCCATGGCCGGTCTGTCGGTCTACGCGGTGCTGTTCGCCGGATGGTCGAGTAACAACAAGTTCGCCCTGCTGGGCAGCTTGCGGGCCTCGGCACAGACCGTGTCGTACGAAGTGTTCATGGGCCTGTCGCTGATGGGCATCGTGATCCAGGTCGGCTCGTTCAACATGCGCGACATCGTTGAATACCAAGCGCAGAACCTGTGGTTCATCATTCCGCAGATCTTCGGTTTCCTGACCTTCTTCATCGCCGGCGTCGCCGTGACTCACCGTCACCCGTTCGACCAGCCGGAAGCGGAGCAGGAACTGGCTGACGGTTACCACATTGAATACGCCGGCATGAAATGGGGCATGTTCTTCGTCGGCGAGTACATCGGCATCGTGTTGATTTCGGCGCTGCTGGTGACCTTGTTCTTCGGTGGCTGGCACGGTCCGTTCAACATTCTGCCGCAGATCCCGTTCATCTGGTTTGCACTGAAAACCGCGTTCTTCATCATGATCTTCATCCTGTTGCGCGCCTCGATTCCGCGCCCACGGTATGACCAAGTGATGGACTTCAGCTGGAAGTTCTGCCTGCCGCTGACCCTCGTCAACATGCTGGTGACCGCTGCGATCGTGTTGCTCAACACGCCCGCCGTCGCGGCTCAGTGAGGATAGAGAATCATGAAGTACATATTTGACATCGTGCATGGCTTCTTCACCCAGCTTCGCAGCCTGGTGATGATTTTCGGCCACGCCTTCCGCAAGCGCGACACGCTGCAGTACCCGGAAGAACCGGTCTACCTGCCGCCGCGCTACCGTGGCCGTATCGTCCTGACCCGCGACCCTGATGGCGAAGAGCGTTGTGTAGCCTGCAACCTGTGCGCCGTGGCGTGCCCGGTCGGGTGCATCTCGCTGCAGAAAGCTGAAACCGAAGACGGTCGCTGGTACCCGGACTTCTTCCGCATCAACTTCTCGCGCTGCATTTTCTGCGGCCTCTGCGAGGAAGCCTGCCCGACCACCGCGATCCAGCTGACACCGGATTTCGAGATGGCCGAGTTCAAACGTCAGGACCTGGTTTACGAGAAAGAAGATCTGCTGATCTCCGGCCCCGGCAAAAACCCTGATTACAACTTCTATCGTGTTGCAGGTATGGCGATTGCCGGGAAGCCGAAAGGCTCCGCGCAGAATGAAGCCGAACCGATCAACGTGAAGAGCTTGCTGCCTTAAGGAAGAAAGATGGAATTCGCTTTCTATTTCGCATCGGGTATCGCTGTGGTGTCCACGCTTCGCGTGATCACCCACACCAACCCTGTGCACGCCCTGCTCTACCTGATCATTTCGCTGATCGCCGTGGCCATGACGTTCTTCGCCCTCGGCGCACCGTTTGCCGGTGTTCTGGAAGTGATCGCCTACGCTGGCGCCATCATGGTGCTGTTCGTGTTCGTGGTGATGATGCTGAACCTGGGCCCCGCCTCGGTTCAGCAAGAGCGCGTCTGGCTCAAGCCCGGCATCTGGCTCGGCCCGGTGATTCTCGGCGCCCTGCTGCTGGCTGAACTGCTGTACGTGCTGTTCAGTCACCAGAGCGGCCAGGCCGTCGGCCACACCACCGTAGACGCCAAGGCCGTGGGCATCAGCCTGTTCGGTCCGTACCTGCTGGTGGTCGAACTCGCCTCGATGCTGCTGCTCGCCGCAGCCGTGACGGCGTTCCACTTGGGCCGTAACGAAGCCAAGGAGCAATGACGATGCCTGCTATCCCTTTGGAGCATGGTCTGGCGGTCGCCGGCATCCTGTTCTGCCTCGGTCTGGTCGGCCTGATGGTCCGCCGCAACATTCTCTTCGTGCTGATGAGCCTGGAGGTCATGATGAATGCCTCCGCGTTGGCGTTCATCGTTGCCGGTAGCCGCTGGGCGCAACCGGATGGACAGATCATGTTCATCCTGGTGATCAGCCTGGCAGCCGCCGAGGCCAGTATTGGCCTGGCGATCCTGCTGCAACTGTATCGCCGCTTCCACACGCTCGATATCGACGCTGCCAGTGAGATGCGCGGATGAATCTTCTCTATCTGACTTTCGTATTCCCTCTCATCGGTTTCCTGCTGCTGTCGTTCTCCCGTGGACGCCTCTCGGAAAACCTGTCGGCGCTGATCGGCGTCGGTTCCATCGGCCTGTCTGCCATCGTCACCGCTTACGTGATCTGGCAGTTCAACGTTGCGCCACCTGAAGGCGGTCACTACACCCAGGTGTTGTGGCAGTGGATGGCGGTGGAAGGCTTCACGCCGAACTTCGCGCTGTACCTGGATGGTCTGTCCCTGACCATGCTCGGTGTGGTCGTCGGCGTCGGCTTCCTGATCCACCTGTTCGCGTCCTGGTACATGCGCGGTGAAGCCGGTTACTCGCGTTTCTTCGCCTACACCAACCTGTTTATCGCCAGCATGCTGTTCCTGGTCCTGGGCGATAACCTGTTGTTCCTGTACTTCGGCTGGGAAGGCGTGGGCCTGTGCTCGTACCTGTTGATCGGTTTCTACTACAGCAACCGCAACAACGGTAACGCGGCACTCAAAGCCTTTATCGTGACCCGCATCGGCGACGTGTTCATGGCCATCGGCCTGTTCATCCTGTTCGCCCAACTGGGCACGCTGAACGTCCAGGAACTGCTGGTGCTGGCACCACAGAAATTCCAGGCCGGCGACTTCTGGATGGTCATGGCCACCCTGATGCTGCTGGGCGGCGCTGTCGGTAAATCCGCGCAACTGCCACTGCAAACCTGGCTGGCGGATGCGATGGCCGGTCCTACCCCGGTTTCGGCACTGATCCACGCCGCGACCATGGTGACCGCCGGTGTCTACCTGATCGCCCGTACCCACGGCCTGTTCACCCTGGCGCCGGAAATTCTGCATCTGGTAGGCATCGTCGGCGGCGTGACCCTGGTACTCGCCGGTTTCGCGGCACTGGTTCAGACCGACATCAAACGTATCCTCGCCTATTCGACCATGAGCCAGATCGGCTACATGTTCCTGGCGCTGGGCGTTGGCGCATGGGATGGCGCGATCTTCCACCTGATGACCCACGCCTTCTTCAAGGCGCTGCTGTTCCTTGCATCCGGTGCGGTGATCGTTGCCTGCCACCACGAGCAGAACATCTTCAAGATGGGCGGCCTGTGGAAGAAACTGCCACTGGCCTACGCCAGCTTCATCGTCGGCGGCGCGGCCCTGGCGGCCCTGCCACTGGTGACCGCAGGTTTCTACTCCAAGGACGAAATCCTTTGGGAAGCGTTTGCCAGCGGCAACCAGGGTCTGCTGTACGCAGGTCTGGTCGGCGCATTCATGACTTCGCTGTACACCTTCCGCCTGATCTTCATCGCGTTCCACGGTGAAGTGAAGACCGAAGCGCACGCCGGTCACGGCATCGCTCACTGGCTGCCACTGTCGGTGCTGATCGTATTGTCCACCGCCATTGGCGCGATGATCGTTCCGCCACTGCACGGCGTGCTGCCGGAAAGCGTCGGCCATGCCGGCGGCGAAGCCAAGCACAGTCTGGAAATCGCCTCGGGCGCCATCGCCCTGGCCGGTATCCTGCTGGCCGCGTTGCTGTTCCTCGGCAAGCGTCGTTTCGTTACTGCAATCGCCAACAGCGGCATCGGCCGCTTCCTTTCGGCCTGGTGGTTCGCTGCCTGGGGCTTCGACTGGATCTACGACAAACTGTTCGTCAAGCCATACCTGGCGATCAGCCATGTACTGCGCAAAGACCCGCTCGACCAGACCATCGGTCTGATCCCGCGTATGGCCAAAGGCGGTCACACCGCCCTGAGCCGTACCGAAACCGGTCAACTGCGTTGGTACGCGGCATCGATGGCAGCCGGCTCCGTGCTGGTCATCGGCGCCATCGTGCTGGTAGCGGTCTGAATATGAACCTTGCGAACTTGCGAAAGGAATTGAGCCCGTCATGATTCTGCCTTGGCTAATCCTGATCCCCTTCATCGGCGGCCTGCTGTGCTGGATGGGTGAGCGCTTCGGCGCCACCCTCCCCCGCTGGATTGCGCTGATCACCATGTCCCTGTTGCTCTCCCTCGGCCTCTGGCTGTGGGCCACCGGTGACTATTCATTTGCCCCGGCGCCTGGCGCCGACCCGACCTGGGCGCTTGAGTTCAAGCACATCTGGATCGAGCGCTTCGGCATCAGCGTGCACCTGGCCCTCGACGGCCTGTCGCTGCTGATGATCATGCTGACCGGTCTGCTGGGTGTGCTTTCGGTACTCTGCTCGTGGAAAGAGATTCAACGTCACGTTGGCTTCTTCCACTTGAACCTGATGTGGATCCTGGGCGGTGTCGTCGGCGTGTTCCTCGCCCTCGACCTGTTCATGTTCTTCTTCTTCTGGGAAATGATGCTGGTGCCGATGTACTTCCTCATCGCGCTCTGGGGTCACAGTTCTTCGGACGGCAAGAAAACCCGGATCTACGCGGCGACCAAGTTCTTCATCTTCACTCAGGCTTCCGGCCTGATCATGTTGGTGGCGATCCTGGGTCTGGTACTGGTCAACTTCAACGACACCGGCGTGATTACTTTCAACTACGCCGATTTGTTGAAAACCAAGATGTCGCTGACCACCGAGTACATCCTGATGCTCGGCTTCTTCATCGCCTTCGCGGTCAAGCTGCCAGTCGTACCGTTCCACTCCTGGTTGCCTGATGCTCACGCCCAGGCGCCGACCGCAGGTTCCGTCGACCTGGCCGGTATCTTGCTGAAAACCGCTGCGTACGGTCTGTTGCGTTTCGCCCTGCCGCTGTTCCCGAATGCGTCGGCCGAGTTTGCGCCGATCGCCATGACCCTCGGTCTGATCGGTATTTTCTACGGCGCGTTCCTGGCTTTCGCACAAACCGACATCAAGCGTCTGATCGCCTTCTCGTCCGTTTCCCACATGGGTTTCGTACTGATCGGCATCTACTCCGGCAGCCAACTGGCGCTGCAGGGCGCGGTGATGCAGATGCTGGCGCACGGTCTGTCGGCCGCTGCACTCTTTATCCTGAGCGGTCAGTTGTACGAGCGCACCCACACCCGCGACATGCGTGAAATGGGTGGCCTGTGGTCGAAGATCGCTTACCTGCCAGCCCTCAGCCTGTTCTTCGCAGCCGCGTCGCTGGGCTTGCCGGGCACCGGTAACTTTGTCGGTGAGTTCCTGATCCTGATCGGTACCTTCCCTGCTGCACCGTTGGTCACCATCATCGCGACGTCTGGCCTGGTGTTCGGTTCGGTCTACTCGCTGATCATGATCCACCGTGCGTACTTCGGTCCGGCCAAATCGGACGCGGTGCTGCATGGCATGGACGGTCGCGAACTGATCATGGTGGTCGGTCTGGCGGCATTGCTGATCTACATCGGCGTGTACCCGCAACCGTTCCTCGATACCTCTGCTGCGACGATGCATGGCGTGCAGCAATGGCTCGGCACCGCCTTCACTCAACTCGCTTCGGCCCGGTAAGAGCGCTATGGAATTCACGACTCAACACTTTATCGCGCTAGCGCCGTTGTTGATCACCAGCGCCACGATCATCGTGGTGATGCTGGCGATTGCCTGGCGCCGCAACCACTCGCAGACCTTCCTGATTTCCGTGGCGGGCCTGAACCTGGCGTTGCTGTCGATCCTGCCAGCCTTGAAAGTCGCGCCATTGGCCGTGACCCCACTGCTGCAGATCGATAGCTTTGCCTGCTTGTACATGGCGCTGATCCTGGTCGCCACCCTGGCCTGTGTGACCCTCGCCCACGCCTACCTCGGCGATGGCGGTTCGGGTTACCCGGGCAACCGCGAAGAACTGTACCTGCTGATCCTGATGGCCGCCGCCGGTGGCCTGGTTCTGGTCAGCGCGCAGCACCTGGCCGGGTTGTTCATCGGTCTGGAACTGCTCTCGGTGCCGGTCTACGGTCTGGTGGCCTACGCCTTCTTCAACAAGCGCTCGCTGGAAGCCGGTATCAAGTACATGGTGCTGTCGGCCGCCGGTTCCGCGTTCCTGTTGTTCGGTATGGCCCTGCTCTACGCCGATTCCGGCAGCCTGAGCTTTGTCGGTATCGGTCAGGCCCTCGCGGCCACCGGTCTGCCAAGCTCCCTGGCGCAGATGGGCCTGGGCATGATGCTGATCGGTCTGGCGTTCAAACTGTCGCTGGTACCGTTCCACCTCTGGACCCCGGACGTTTACGAAGGTGCTCCGGCCCCGGTGGCGGCGTTCCTGGCGACCGCTTCCAAAGTCGCTGTGTTCGCGGTGATGGTGCGTCTGTTCCAGATCTCGCCAGCGGCGAGCAGCGGTGTACTCAGCGACGTGCTGACCATCATCGCCATCGCCTCGATCCTGTTCGGTAACCTGCTGGCCCTGACCCAAAGCAACCTCAAGCGTCTGCTGGGTTACTCGTCCATCGCGCACTTCGGCTACCTGCTGATCGCCCTGGTGGCGAGCAAGGGTCTGGCCGTGGAAGCCATCGGCGTGTACCTGGTCACCTACGTGATCACCAGCCTCGGCGCCTTCGGCGTGATCACCCTGATGTCCTCGCCGTACAACGGCCGTGACGCGGATGCCCTGTACGAATACCGCGGCCTGTTCTGGCGCCGTCCGTACCTGACCGCCGTACTGACCGTGATGATGCTGTCCCTGGCCGGTATCCCGCTGACCGCGGGCTTCATCGGCAAGTTCTACATCATCGCCACCGGTGTCGAGTCGCACCAATGGTGGCTGGTTGGTTCCCTGGTACTGGGCAGCGCCATCGGCGTCTTCTACTACCTGCGCGTCATGGTCACTCTGTACCTGATGGAGCCAAACCTGCGTCGCCACGATGCGCAACTGCATTGGGAACAACGTGCAGGCGGCGTGATGCTGCTGGCCATCGCCGTACTGGCGTTCTTCCTCGGGCTGTATCCGCAGCCGTTGCTGGCTCTGGTTCAACAGGCTGGTCTGGCGGGTTGATCGCTTAGCGGTAGATCGTTGAAAACAGAAACGGCACCTTCAGGTGCCGTTTTTGCGTTTGTGGGGTTTGGTTCTGCTGTTTTTCCCCCTCCTCCGGCGTACATATCCATTTTTGCGGTAACGGCGGCTATGGGTTTCGCCCTTACGGCGAGTCACTTGGAAGAGCCCCAAGTAACCAAGGGCTCTTGCCCCTTTCGTTCGGTGCCTCGCCTAGGCTCGGCATGCCCTCGCTCCGGTCCTGCTCCGTGGGCCTCTCGAGGGGGCGCTCAGATCAAAAGCGGAAGGCGAGCTAACGCTCGGCCTGATGAGTGGTGAAAGGCAAAAGCAAACACCGAACCCTGTAGGAGCGAGGCTTGCCCGCGAAAAACGACCGGACAACGCGTTCATTCAGACAGCCCGCGTTATCGTTGACGTCCATCGTTGGCAAGCCAGCTCCTACAATTTCGAACCGTGTGAACCCAATCCCCGTGTAGGAGCCAGCAAGCTGGCTCCTACACGGGAACGTGTCCAACTGGGCAATCAGGTCGCTGATACTGGATCTGACACCAACAAAAACGGCACCTTACGGTGCCGCTCGCCTTTCTCAGTGCCGCCGTTTACTTACGCGCATCTGCCCACGACTTCAGCAGTTCGTTGTAGCTCACGGTTTCACCCTTGGGCTTTTCGTTCGCCAGTTTCGGTTTTGGTGCACCCGGCTGATCGAACCAGTATTGCGCATCGCGCTCGGGGTTCATTTTCGGGGCGCAGGTGGCTTGGGCCTTCGAGCGTTCCAGACGGGACATGATCGCGTCCTGATCCTTGGCCAGACCATCGAGCAGCTCGCGGCGCTGACTTGAGTCGCCGCGCGCTGTACCCACCCACATGACGAAATTGTAATAACCCCATCACCTTGGCGTTATCCGCAGATTGCAACGATGTCTCCCGGCGATCACGCGGGTGGGCCCTGCCCTCCCGCCGAACAATAAAACCCACGCCGAAGAACGTTCCAGTTCTGCCGATCCCAAGGAGTGCTTGATGGTTAACAATACAAAAATGTCGATGGCGGCTTTAGCCGTGGTGGTCGGTTCGGGGCCGACCCTGGTGTTAGCGGAAGAAAAAGCCGAGGGGTTTATCGAAGGCAGCAGCCTGACGCTGCTCAACCGCAACTACTACTTCAATCGTGATCACCGTGACGGTCAGTCCAGTCCCACCGGCAACGGTTATTCCGAAGCCTGGGCCCACGCCATCATCAGCAAGTTTGAATCCGGGTTTACACAAGGCACTGTCGGGGTGGGTGTCGATGCGTTTGCGATGATCGGGTTAAAACTTGATACCGGTGATGGCCGCAACGGAGGCCGCAGTTCGTTCGACGTACTGCCGGTCAACAGTGAAGGCCAGGCGCGGGACGAATACACCAAGGTCGGGGGCGCGGCGAAAGTGCGAGCCTTTGATACGGTGGTTAAAGTGGGCGATGTCTTTCCCTCCAACCCGGTCGTCGCGGCAGGCGACTCCAGGCTGCTGCCGGAAAGCTTCCGGGGTGTCACCGCCACCAATACCAGTATCGAAGGCCTGTCAGTACAGGGCGGTCGCCTGCATGCGATGAGCCAACCGGTTTCCAGCGACATGCGCGAAAACTTCGCGACGTTCTACGCGGGGCCGGTCAATTCGCCGTGGATTGGTTACTTCGGTGGGGACTACGCACTCAACAACAACCTCAGCTTCAGTCTGTATTCCAGTCGCCTCAAGGATGCCTGGATTCAATACTACGCAGGCAGCGCGTGGACGTACCCGCTGTCGGATGACCTGTCGTTGTTAGGCGGCCTGAACTACTACACGGCTGTCGACGAAGGCAAACAACTGCTCGGCGAGTTCGACAACAACATCTGGAGCGGCCGCGTCGGAGTGAAACTCGGCGCGCACTCCGTGGCCCTCTCGCACCAGCGCAACAACGGCAATGACGACTTCGATTATCTGCGCCAATCCGATTCGATCTTCCTCGACAACTCCATCCAGTACAGCGACTTCAACTCGCCCAAGGAACGTTCGTGGATGGTGCGTTACGACCTCGACATGACGACCTACGGCGTGCCGGGATTATCGTTCATGACCCGTTACGCCCGTGGCACCGACGCCGACTATTCCAGCGCCAACGCCGTGTACATGCGCCGCGATACCGACGGCAATCCGCTGACCGACCAGAAGCGCTGGGAACGCGACATCGAAGTCAAATACGTGGTGCAGAGCGGCTCGTTGAAAGACCTGTCACTGCGTTTGCGCCAGGCCAATACCCGCGCCACTGCGTATGAATCGGATCTGGATGAAGTGCGGGTGATTATCGAATACCCGCTGGCGATTCTCTGAGTTACCCCTTCATACCCATTCACCTTTAGAAGCTCCTTGCTCCTTTGGTAAGAGGTGAATCCTTTGGCGTCCTTCGGGGCGCCTTTTTTCGCCCGCTGATTAACCGATTTTGTAGCGAGGGAGCGTGGTCCCGCTCGCTTGCGACTCCACGGCCGTGGGCTTTTCAGATGCGCGATATTAGAATGTCATCACTTTAAAACTGTAAATCAAAAGGAATGAATCGTGGTGGTACTAATAGGGTTGGTGGCGTTGTTTGGATTGCTGTCTTTGGTGGTGGCGGTTGTCGGGCTGATAGCGCCGACTGTTTTCAAGAGCAAAAAAACCGGCAAGGTCCCGACACGATGGACCTTGTTCATGGGTGGGTTGGGCTTCATGCTTCTGGCCTCTGCTCTTGTTGACTACCTCAACCCCAAAACTCAAGGCTTCGAGTCCGTGGCAACTGTTGAAGCAAACGCCAACCGTTCCGCAGACTCCATGGGTTTGACTGTCAATGAGTTCCATAACGCGTTCAACGACGCGGTAGGTCGATACAACAAGGAATTCAAAACTGCCGACTTTGAAGTTCAGACGGGTGGGGCCACCGACACGTTCTCGCATGCTTTCAGCCAGGACCTGGCGATGATGGGAACCATCGATAAAAATGACGGCAACGTGGACATGGTGATCCTTAACATCTCACCAAATGAGGAGCAATCACTTCAGATATTTTCTGTTCTGCTTGCGATCACTGAAGCACTCAACCCTGGCATCCCGGTTGAGCAGAACAAAAAAATGGTCATGGACGTTTTCCATGAGTCGGTCAAGAATTTCGACGCTAAAGAACCAACCGAGCGCAAGGTGGGCGACCTTAATTACTCAGCGACGACGACTCGTTACACAGGAATGATGTTTTCTATCGTAAAGAGCAGCAAAAACTGAGTCATCCAGCACACTAAAAAACCGCGTCCCTCAACGGGTCGCGGTTATTCAAGGAATGCCAAAGCGCTAAATCCCCCTTCATAAGCTAAAGGTGGATTAGTTACACAGAAGGCTCCCCATCTCCCAAACAACCTTTAAACACCCCGAATTGAAATACGCACTGTTGGGGGATTGTGTGGCCTCAGCCACCGTTGTTTCGGCAGGCACCCACCACGCTGTATTTGAGGGTGTTGAGCTGTCCTTTCGAATCTTCATAGGTCATGGCGGCGGGGGCGACAGCGCAGGCTGGCTGCGGCTTCACAACGCTGACAATTTTCACTACATCCAGCTTCATGCCGTATTCATAGTCCTTCACTACCGGCGCCGCTTTGCCTTGGCTCACGGCGTATTGCTCCATGGCTTTGACGTTGGCGCTAAACGCGCGCTCAAAGGTTCGGTCGCCGCCCCCCTTCGGCCAGTGCATTCAGAGACACGGCCATGACGCCGGCAAACGCGAGCAACTTGAAACCTTCCATATCCATATCCCTCCAGTGCGGACTCATGAAAAAGCCCGGCATCGGCGTTCGATGACAGGCTTGGTGCGATGCGGCACGCTTACAGATCTTTGGTTTTTTCGTCTTTCTTTTCGTTGACGACGACCGGATCGCGGGCCTGTTCCTTGGCGACGAACAGCTCAATGGAGCGGTCGTTGGCGGTCATCATTCTGTCGAAGGTGCGGTCACCGCCGCCTTCGGCCATCGCCAGAGAAGACATCACCAGAGCTGCTGCAACGGCACCGATTTGGGCAAGTTTCATGTTTGATTCCTCGTTTAAGTAGCTGACGGGATCAAGGTAACAAGCCGAACCTTTCGTGACGGTGGCGTGCAAATTACATATCCGTTATGTGGCACAAACTTGTGGGAGCGAGCCTGCTCGCGAAAGCAATGGATCAGGCACACACAAAAACGGCACCTTCCGGTGCCGTTCGCCTTTCTCAGTGCCGCCGTTTACTTACGCGCATCTGCCCACGATTTCAGCAGTTCGTTGTAGCTCACGGTTTCACCCTTAGGCTTTTCGTTCGCCAGTTTCGGTTTCGGTGCACCCGGCTGATCGAACCAATATTGCGCATCGCGCTCGGGGTTCATTTTCGGGGCGCAGGTGGCTTGGGCCTTTGAGCGTTCCAGGCGAGACATGATCGCGTCCTGATCCTTGGCCAGGCCATCGAGCGCCTGTTGCGGGGTTTTATCGCCGCTGGCGGCTTCGGCGATGTGGCTCCACCACAGTTGCGCCAGACGCGGATAGTCCGGCACGTTGGTCCCGGTCGGGGTCCATTGCACGCGGGCCGGGCTGCGGTAGAACTCGACCAGCCCACCGAGTTTCGGTGCGAGGTCGGTCATCGCTTGCGAGTTGATGTCCGACTCGCGAATCGGTGTCAGGCCGACGATGGTTTTCTTCAGCGACACGGTTTTCGACGTCACGAACTGCGCATAGAGCCAGGCAGCCAGTTTCTGTTTCTCAGGCGTGGACTTCATGAACGTCCAGGAACCCACGTCCTGATAGCCCAGCTTCATGCCCTCTTCCCAATACGGACCGCGCGGCGAAGGCGCCATGCGCCATTTCGGTGTGCCATCGGCGTTCACCACGGGCAGACCCGGTTTGGTCATGTCGGCGGTGAATGCGGTGTACCAGAAGATCTGTTGGGCGATGTTGCCCTGGGACGGTACCGGGCCGGACTCGGAGAAGGTCATGCCCGCCGCTTCCGGTGGTGCGTAGGCCTTGAGCCAGTCGACGTATTTGGTGGTGGCGAATACCGCCGCCGGGCCATTGGTGTCGCCACCGCGAGTCACGCTGGAACCGACCGGGTGGCAGTCCTCGACGCGGATGCCCCACTCGTCCACCGGTAAACCGTTAGGCAAGCCCTTGTCGCCACCACCCGCCATGGAAAACCAGGCATCGGTGAATCTCCAGCCCAGGGACGGGTCTTTCTTGCCGTAATCCATGTGCCCGTAGACCCGCTTGCCGTCGATTTCCTTGACGTCTTCGCTGAAGAATTTGGCGATGTCTTCATAGGCCGACCAGTTCACCGGAACGCCCAGCTCGTAACCGTACTTTTCCTTGAACTTGGCTTTAAGGTCCGCGCGCTCGAACCAGTCGGCGCGGAACCAATAGAGGTTGGCGAATTGTTGGTCGGGCAGTTGATAGAGCTTGCCGTCGGGCGCGGTGGTGAAGGAAAGGCCGATGAAATCCTTGAGGTCCAGGGTTGGCGAAGTGAAGTTTTTACCTTCATTGGCCATCAGGTCGGTGATGGATTCTGTCTTGCCGTAACGGAAGTGCGTACCGATCAGGTCCGAGTCGTTGACCCAGCCGTCATAGATGCTCTTGTCCGACTGCATCACGGTCTGCAGCTTTTCCACCACGTCGCCTTCCTGCAGCAAATCGTGGGTCACCTTGATCCCGGTGATCTCGGTAAAAGCCTTGGCCAACACCTTGGACTCATATTCGTGAGTGGTCAGGGTTTCCGAGACGACCTTGATGTCCATCCCGCGAAACGGCTCGGCGGCCTTGATGAACCACTTCAGTTCCGCGAGCTGCTGATCCGCCGTCAGGGTGGACGGTTTGAACTCGCTGCCGATCCATTTTTTCGCAGCTTCTTCGTAGGCATCGGCCCAGGCCGAAGCGCTCAAACCGCTGAGTGCCAGCATGGCTGCCAATGAAATGCTATGTCGCAGCTTATTGTTTTTGTCGAACATAGAGACCTCCTTTTAGGGTTTCGGAGCAACATTGCCGAGCGATTCGACTAGCCCCAACGCATCACAGCCAACAGCCACACCAGGGACAACGCGAACGCTACCCAGATGCTCCAGTCGGTGACGCCGATTACCAGCAAATGCAGGTAGGCGCTGCCGAGAAGACCGATAAACAGCCGATCGCCACGGGTGGTGGCAATCGGCAAAAAACCACGCCGAAGAACGCTCGGCGAGCGTAGTTCCCACGTCGTCATGCCCACCAGAATCAGGCCAATGACGGTGAAGAACGCCGCTGTGGGGACAGTCCAACTCATCCATTCCATCATCAGTTCCTCATACTCGGCCGAGGGCAAAGCCCTTGGCCACGTGGTTACGGACAAACCAGATCACCAGCATGCCCGGCAGGATGGTCAACACCCCCGCCGCCGCCAGCACGCCCCAGTCGATGCCGGACGCCGAAACGGTTCGGGTCATCACCGCGGCAATCGGCTTGGCGTTGACCGAGGTCAGCGTCCGCGCCAGCAACAGCTCGACCCAGGAAAACATGAAGCAGAAGAACGCCGTCACGCCGATCCCCGAGCCAATCAGCGGTACGAAAATCTTCACGAAGAACTTGGGAAAACTGTAGCCATCAATGTAGGCGGTTTCGTCGATTTCCTTCGGAACGCCGGACATGAAGCCCTCGAGAATCCACACCGCCAACGGCACGTTGAACAGGCAATGCGCCAACGCCACGGCGATGTGGGTGTCGAACAGGCCGATCGACGAATACAGCTGGAAGAACGGCAACAGGAATACCGCCGGTGGTGCCATGCGGTTGGTCAGCAGCCAGAAGAACAGGTGCTTGTCGCCGAGGAAGCGATACCGCGAGAACGCGTACGCCGCCGGCAACGCCACGCTCAGCGAAATCAGCGTGTTCAGGCTCACGTAATACAGCGAGTTGAGGTAACCGGTGTACCAGGCCGGATCGGTGAAGATCACCTTGTAGTTGGCAAAGGTGAAATCCTGCGGAAACAGCGTCAGGCCGCTGAGGATTTCGGTGTTGCTCTTGAAGGACATGTTCAGCAGCCAGTAGATCGGCACCAGCAGGAACAGGATGTAGATCAGCAGTGGAATGAGTTTTCTCTTGCTCATGGCGGACCTCAGCGGTTGGCGTCAGAGTGAGTCATGGCGGTATAGAACAGCCAGGACACCAACAGGATGATCAGGAAGTACACCAGCGAGAATGCCGCCGCCGGGCCGAGGTCGAATTGGCCGATGGCCATTTGCGTCAGGGTCTGGCTGAGGAAGGTCGTGGCATTGCCCGGCCCGCCGCCCGTGAGCACGAACGGCTCGGTGTAGATCATGAAACTGTCCATGAACCGCAGCATCACCGCGATCAACAGCACGCTCTTGAGCTTGGGCAACTGGATATGTCGGAACACCGCCCAGGCCGATGCCCGATCGATCCGCGCCGCCTGGTAGTACACGTCCGGAATCGCCCGCAACCCCGAGAAACACAACAGCGCCACCAGCGACGTCCAGTGCCAGACGTCCATCACCAGCACCGTGACCCAGGCGTCCATGGTGTTGGCCGCATAGTTATAGTTGATGCCCATCGCATTGAGGCTCGAACCGAGCAAGCCGATGTCGGCCCGGCCGAAGATCTGCCAGATGGTGCCGACCACGTTCCATGGAATCAGCAGCGGAATCGCCAGGATGATCAGCACCAGGGAAGACCAGCGGCCCTTGGTCGGCATGGTCAGGGCGATGGCGATGCCCAGCGGGATTTCGATCAGCAACACGCAGCCGGAGTAGATGAACTGACGCAGCAGCGAGTCGTGCAGCCGTGGGTCGAGCAGCACCTGTTTGTACCAGTCGGCGCCGACGAAGTAGCGGCTGGACTGGTCGAAGATGTCCTGCACCGAATAGTTGACCACGGTCATCATCGGGATCACCGCACTGAACGCCACCAGCAAAAACACCGGCAGCACCAGCCACCAGGCCTTGTTGTTCTGCACCTTGTTCATGGCAGCACCTCCAGCAGGTAATCGTCGGCATAGACCATCAACCATTGCGCCGGAAAGCTGATGTACGCCGTGCCCTCCGGCACCGGTTTGTCTTCGGCCAACCGCACTTTCAACGTCACGCCGTCGAGGTTCAGGGTCATGATCTTGTAGGTGCCGAGGTCTTCGACGTGTACGACCTTTGCCTGCATCGCGTCGTCAAACGGTTCGTCCCACACGTGTACAAACTCAGGTCGGATGCCAACCTTCAGGGTTTTCCATTCGGACGCGGCGATGCGTTGCAGTTGCGCCTCGGACAACGGCAAATGCGTCGAGGCAAAACCGACACCGCCCGGTTGCGGCTGCACGTCGATCAGGTTCATCCCCGGGCTGCCGATGAAATAACCGACAAAGGTATGGCTCGGCCGTTCGAACAATTCCCGTGGCGTGCCGAATTGCACGATCTGCCCGCCGTACATCACCGCAATCTTGTCGGCGAAGGTCGAGGCTTCGAGTTGATCGTGGGTGACGTAGACCATGGTGATGTTGAATTGCTCGTGGATCTGTTTGAGTTTGCGCCGCAGCTTCCACTTCAGGTGCGGGTCGATCACCGTCAGCGGTTCATCGAAGAGGATGGCGGAGACGTCATCGCGCACCAGCCCTCGGCCCATCGAGACTTTCTGTTTTTCGTCAGCGGTGAGGTTGCGCGCCTTCTTGCTCAGCAACGCCTGGAGGTCGAGGACCTCGGCAATTTCCTGCACCTTGCTGTGAATTTTCGCTTCGGCCATGCCCTGATTGCGCAGCGGAAAGGCCAGGTTGTCGAACACCGTCATGGTGTCGTAGACCACCGGGAACTGGAAAACCTGAGCGATGTTGCGCTTCTCCGGGGTCAGGTCGTTGACCGCTTTGCCGTCGAACAGCACATGACCCTGGGACGGGCTGAGCAACCCGGAAATGATGTTGAGCAAGGTTGACTTGCCGCAACCCGAAGGCCCGAGCAAGGCGTAGGCACCGCCCTGCTCCCAGATGTGATCCATCTCGCGGATCGCGTAATCCTCGGGGCCGCTCGGCGTGCGCGTGTAACTGTGGGCGAGGTTCTGCAAACGGATTTCGGCCATCAGGCAACCCTCGATATACGGCGACCGGGCGCCTGGACCAGCCGCCCCTGCGCATCGAACACAAACAGTTTATGGGTCGGGATGTAGATGCGGATCGGCGCATCGACGTCGTATTCGTGAACCCCGGGCAAATGCAGCACCAGCAGGAAATGCTCGTTGCGCACGTGGAGGAAGGTTTCCGAGCCGCTGATCTCGGCGACCTCGACGGTCACTGCCAGTTCGAGGTCATCGTCGTTGCTCGGCACCAGCGAGATATGGCTCGGACGCACGCCGAAGCGGAACTCGCCTTCGCCCACCGGACGCAAATCGACGTTCAACGGGAAGTGAACGAAATTGGCGAAGCTGACTTCGTTGCCGGCGATGCGCCCGGGCATCAGGTTGATCGGCGGTTCGGAGAACAGCTCGGCGGCCAGCACCGATTGCGGCTGGTGATAGACCTCGGAGGACTTGCCGCTCTGGATCACCCGGCCTTCGTGAAGAATGGTCGTGGTGCCACCGAGCGCCAGCGCTTCGTTGGGCTCGGTGGTGGCGTAGATGGCGATGGTGTGCCGCGCCTTGAACAGCTCGCGCATTTCCTGGCGCAGTTCTTCGCGCAACTTGTAGTCGAGGTTGACCAGCGGCTCGTCGAACAGGATCAGTTCGGCGTCCTTGACCAGCGCCCGGGCCATCGCGGTGCGCTGTTGCTGACCGCCGGAGAGCTCCAGCGGATAGCGCTGGAGAAACTTCTCGATGCGCAGCATCTTCGCGGTTTCCAGCACTTTGCTCTGGATCAGTTCGTTGGACACGCCGGCCTGACGCAGCGGCGAAGCGATGTTCTCGAACACCGTCATGGTCGGGTAGTTGATGAACTGCTGATAGACCATCGACACGTTGCGCAAACGCACCGGGCGCTGGGTGACGTCGACGCCGTTCATCAGGATGCGGCCGCTGTCGGGCTTGTCCAGGCCCGCCATCAGGCGCATGAGACTGGTTTTGCCGGACAGCGTGCGGCCCAGCAAAACGTTGAAGGATCCAGGTTCGAAACTCAGGCACGCATCGTCGATCCAGGTCTGGCCCTCGACGGTGCGGCTGACGTGCTCCAGAGTGAGTGACATGGCTCGGCCTTTTTATTATTGGAGTCAAGCGACCGGAGCAGTAGAGCGAGTTTCATGCCAGAAATTGCAAGTGGTTGATCTGGTTTGGAAATCCGTGAAACAGCGGTGAAACCGCTTTCGTTGCTGAACAGAAATGAACAACGACGGCTGAACAATTGAACAATCGAACCGTTGACAATGAACAATAGTGAACAACACTCTACGGACT
>NZ_CATKQM010000019.1:0-92737 GCF_949768225.1 Pseudomonas sp. IT-P44
GGAATAGCGTCTGAAAACGACCTCCATCTGTACTGAAAGCGCTACAGCGGAACGATATCGATACACCCTCTTCGGATCACCACTGCACAAGGCTTTGATCCACCTATACTTTTTTGTTCGCATTCGACTGTAGCGATTTCGCTACACCGATCAAAAAACCATCTCCCAAACAAACTCCTAACCAGTTGATTTATAACAATAAAATTAAATTGGCCGCGAAATTGCTTAGTAACCACTCATAAATCAGGGCTTACGCCCAAGCATTCAATCGCGTCCACCAGACGAGTCTGGCCCCCTTAGGAGTTTCCATGAGCGAATTGCGTTTTACTGAAGATCACGAATGGCTGCGTACCGAAGCTGATGGCTCCGTCACCGTCGGCATCACCGCTTTCGCGCAGAACGCCCTGGGCGACGTGGTTTTCGTACAACTGCCTGAGCTGCAGTCCTACGACAAAGGCGCAGAAGCCGCCACCGTGGAATCGGTAAAAGCCGCCAGCGGCGTGTACATGCCACTCGACGGTGAAGTGCTTGAAGTAAACCCGGCGCTGGACAGCAGCCCGGAACTGGTCAACGAAGATCCGCTGGGCGAAGGCTGGTTCTTCCGCTTCCAGCCAACTGACGCCTCGGCTGTCGCCAAACTGCTGGATCAGGACGCCTACGACCGTCTGATCAAAGCCAACGCCGAAGCCTGAGGAGCACGCACATGACTCAAATCAATCTGAGCACTGCCAACGAATTCATCGCGCGCCACATCGGCCCGCGTTCCGGCGATGAGCAAGCGATGCTCAACAGCCTCGGTTTCGACTCGCTGGAAGCCCTGAGCGCCAGCGTCATTCCGGACAGCATCAAAGGCACCAGCGTGCTCGGCCTCGAAGACGGCCTGAGCGAAGCCGACGCCCTGGCGTTGATCAAAGGCATCGCTGCCAAGAACCAGCTGTTCAAGACTTACATCGGCCAGGGCTACTACGGCACCCACACACCGTCGCCGATCCTGCGCAACCTGCTGGAAAACCCGGCCTGGTACACCGCCTACACCCCGTACCAGCCAGAAATCTCCCAGGGCCGTCTCGAAGCGCTGTTGAACTTCCAGACCCTGATCAGCGACCTGACCGGTTTGCCGATCGCCAACGCCTCGCTGCTCGACGAAGCCACTGCCGCCGCCGAAGCCATGACCTTCTGCAAGCGCCTGAGCAAGAACAAAGGCAGCCACGCGTTCTTCGCCTCCGTGCATTGCCACCCGCAAACCCTCGACGTGCTGCGCACCCGTGCAGAGCCATTGGGCATCGACGTTGTTGTCGGCGACGAGCTTGAACTGACTGACGTGACGCCGTTTTTCGGCGCCCTGCTGCAATACCCGGCCAGCAACGGTGACGTCTTCGACTACCGCGCACTGACCGAGCGCTTCCACGCCGCCAACGCACTGGTTGCCGTCGCTGCCGACCTGTTGGCCCTGACCGTGCTGACCCCGCCGGGCGAGTTCGGTGCCGACGTGGCCATCGGCAGCGCACAACGCTTCGGCGTGCCGCTGGGCTTCGGTGGCCCGCACGCGGCTTACTTCTCTACCAAAGATGCGTTCAAGCGCGACATGCCGGGCCGTCTGGTCGGTGTCTCCGTGGACCGTTTCGGCAAACCGGCCCTGCGCCTGGCCATGCAGACCCGCGAGCAACACATCCGTCGCGAGAAAGCCACCAGCAACATCTGCACCGCGCAGGTTCTGCTGGCCAACATCGCCAGCATGTACGCCGTGTATCACGGCCCGAAAGGCCTGACGCAGATTGCCAACCGCATTCATCACCTGACCGCGATCCTCGCCAAGGGCTTGAGCGCACTGGGCCTGACCGTCGAGCAAGCCAGCTTCTTCGACACCCTGACCCTGAACACCGGCGCCAACACCGCCAAACTGCATGACAAGGCGCGTGCGCAGCAGATCAACCTGCGCGTAGTCGATGGCGAGCGTCTGGGCCTGTCCCTCGACGAAACCAGTTCGCAAGCTGACGTCGAAACCCTGTGGGCCTTGTTCGCCGACGGCAAAGCACTACCGGACTTCGCTGCCATCGCAGCGGCAGTGGTCAGCGCGATCCCGGCTGCACTGGTTCGCCAATCGCCGATCCTCAGCCACCCGGTGTTCAACCGTTATCACTCGGAAACCGAGCTGATGCGCTACCTGCGCAAGCTCGCCGACAAGGACCTGGCCCTGGATCGCACCATGATCCCGCTGGGTTCGTGCACCATGAAACTCAACGCTGCCAGCGAAATGATCCCGGTGACCTGGGCTGAGTTCGGTGCCCTGCACCCGTTCGCCCCAGCCGAACAAAGCGCCGGTTACCAGCAACTGACCGACGAACTGGAAGCGATGCTCTGCGCCGCCACCGGTTACGACTCGATCTCGCTGCAACCGAACGCCGGTTCGCAAGGTGAATACGCCGGTCTGCTGGCCATTCGTGCTTACCACCAGAGCCGTGGCGAAGACCGTCGCGACATCTGCCTGATCCCGTCGTCCGCCCACGGCACCAACCCGGCTACCGCCAACATGGCTGGCATGCGCGTGGTCGTGACCGCCTGCGACGCCCGTGGCAACGTCGACATCGAAGACCTGCGCGCCAAGGCCATCGAGCACCGCGAACACCTCGCGGCGCTGATGATCACTTACCCGTCGACCCACGGCGTGTTCGAAGAAGGCATCCGCGAAATCTGCGGCATCATTCATGACAACGGCGGCCAGGTGTACATCGACGGCGCCAACATGAACGCGATGGTCGGCCTCTGCGCGCCGGGCAAGTTCGGCGGCGACGTGTCCCACCTGAACCTGCACAAAACCTTCTGCATCCCTCACGGCGGTGGCGGCCCGGGCGTCGGCCCGATCGGCGTGAAATCGCACCTGACCCCGTTCCTGCCGGGCCACGCCCAGATGGAGCGCAAGGAAGGCGCGGTCTGCGCGGCACCGTTCGGCAGCGCGAGCATTCTGCCGATCACCTGGATGTACATTCGAATGATGGGTGGCGCGGGTCTCAAGCGCGCTTCGCAACTGGCGATCCTCAATGCCAACTACATTTCCCGTCGCCTCGAAGAGCACTATCCAGTGCTGTACACCGGCAGCAACGGCCTGGTTGCGCACGAATGCATCCTCGACTTGCGTCCGTTGAAAGACAGCAGCGGCATCAGCGTCGATGACGTTGCCAAGCGCCTGATCGACTTCGGCTTCCACGCCCCGACCATGTCGTTCCCGGTCGCCGGCACGCTGATGATCGAGCCGACCGAAAGCGAATCCAAGGAAGAACTGGACCGCTTCTGCGACGCCATGATCCGCATCCGCGAAGAAATCCGCGCAGTGGAAAACGGCACCCTGGACAAGGACGACAACCCGCTGAAAAACGCCCCGCACACTGCGGCGGAACTGGTCGGCGAGTGGTCCCATCCGTACAGCCGTGAGCAAGCGGTGTACCCGGTCGCGTCGTTGATCGAAGGCAAATACTGGCCGCCGGTCGGTCGCGTCGACAACGTCTTCGGTGATCGCAACCTGGTTTGCGCTTGCCCGTCGATCGAAAGCTACGCTTGATCTATAGGGGGCGGATTCTCTCGCCCCACTAGGACGCCACAAAACCCCGTAGGAGCGAGGCTTGCCCGCGAAGAGGCCATCAAGGTCGCCAAAAGCTTCGCGGGCAAGCCTCGCTCCTACGGGGTCGCGGTGCTCCTCATAACAAGAAACCGGAGAACAACCATGTCGTTAAGCGTGTTCGACCTGTTCAAGATTGGCATCGGCCCCTCCAGCTCCCATACCGTCGGCCCGATGCGCGCTGCTGCGCGTTTCGTCGAAGGTTTGCGCCGTGAAGGGCTGCTGGCCGCCACCACCTGCGTCAAAGTCGAGCTCTACGGCTCGCTCGGCGCCACGGGCAAGGGCCACGGCAGCGACAAGGCTGTGCTGCTCGGACTGGAAGGTGAACACCCGGACACCGTGAACACCGAAACCGTCGCCGCCCGTTTGCAAGACATTCGTGGCAACGGTCGCTTGAACCTGCTCGGCGAACACAGCATTGCGTTCAACGAGAAAGAACACCTGGCGATGATCCGCAAACCGCTGGCCTATCACCCCAACGGCATGATCTTCCGCGCATTCGACGCGGCGGGCCTGCAGATCCGCAGCCGCGAGTACTACTCGGTCGGCGGCGGTTTCGTCGTCGATGAAGACGCCGCCGGCGCCGACCGTATCGTCGAAGACGCCACCCCCCTGACCTTCCCGTTCAAAAGCGCAAAGGATCTGCTCACTCATTGCACCACCTACGGTCTGTCCATCAGCCAGGTGATGCTGACCAACGAAAGCGCCTGGCGCCCGGAAGCAGAAACCCGCGCCGGCCTGCTGAAAATCTGGCAAGTGATGCAGGATTGCGTCGACGCTGGTTGCCGCAACGAAGGCATCCTGCCCGGCGGTTTGAAGGTCAAGCGGCGGGCGGCAGCGCTGCATCGGCAACTGTGCAAGAACCCCGAATCGTCGCTGCGCGATCCGCTGTCGGTGCTGGACTGGGTCAACCTGTATGCCCTGGCGGTCAACGAAGAAAACGCCAATGGCGGGCGCGTGGTCACCGCGCCGACCAACGGCGCGGCGGGCATCGTCCCGGCGGTTTTGCACTACTACATGCGCTTCATCCCCGGCGCCAACGAAGACGGCGTCGTACGTTTCCTGCTGACGGCTGCCGCCATCGGCATTCTCTATAAAGAAAACGCCTCGATCTCCGGTGCTGAAGTCGGCTGTCAGGGTGAAGTCGGCGTGGCCTGTTCGATGGCGGCCGGCGCGTTGTGCGAAGTGCTTGGCGGCACCGTGCAGCAAGTGGAAAACGCCGCCGAAATCGGCATGGAACACAACCTCGGCCTGACCTGCGACCCGATCGGCGGGCTGGTGCAAGTGCCTTGCATCGAGCGCAACGCCATGGGTTCGGTGAAAGCCATCAATGCCGTGCGCATGGCCCTGCGTGGCGACGGTCAGCACTTCGTCTCCCTCGACAAAGTCATCCGCACCATGCGCCAGACCGGCGCCGACATGAAAAGCAAATACAAGGAAACCGCCCGTGGCGGTTTGGCGGTCAACATTATCGAGTGCTGATGCGCGCTCACTGCATCTGCACACTTTTTCAGGAGCTGGATATGTCCACCGAACAACTGTTGAAAACCCCGTTGCACGCACTGCACATCGAACTCGGCGCCCGCATGGTGCCGTTTGCCGGCTATGACATGCCGGTGCAGTACCCGCTGGGCGTCATGAAGGAACACCAGCACACCCGTGATCAGGCCGGGCTGTTCGATGTTTCGCACATGGGCCAGATCCGCCTGACCGGCGCCAATGCCGCCAAGGCCCTGGAAACCCTGGTGCCGGTGGACATTATCGACCTGCCGGTGGGCATGCAGCGCTACGCCATGTTCACTAACGAGACGGGCGGCATCCTCGATGACCTGATGGTCGCCAACCTCGGTAACGACGAACTGTTCCTGGTGGTCAACGCCGCCTGCAAGGATCAGGACCTCGCGCACCTGCGCAAACACATCGGCGACCAATGCACCATCGAGCCGCTGTTCGAAGAGCGCGCACTGCTGGCCCTGCAAGGTCCGGCCGCCGTCACGGTGCTCGCGCGCCTGGCGCCGGAAGTGGCGAAGATGACGTTCATGCAGTTCGCCCGCGTGAAGTTGCTGGGCGTGGACTGCTTTGTCAGCCGCTCGGGTTACACCGGCGAAGACGGTTTCGAAATCTCCGTGCCGGCAGCCAATGCCGAAGCGTTGGCCCGCGCCCTGCTGGCCGAACCGGAAGTTGCGGCCATTGGCCTGGGCGCTCGTGATTCGCTGCGTCTGGAAGCCGGCCTGTGCCTCTACGGCCACGATATGAACACCGACACCACTCCGATTGAAGCGAGCCTGCTGTGGGCCATCTCCAAGCCTCGACGTGCCGATGGCGCGCGGGCCGGCGGTTTCCCTGGCGCTGAAACCGTGTTCGCCCAGCAGCAAGCCGGTGTCAGCCGCAAGCGCGTAGGCCTGTTACCGCAGGAACGCACACCTGTGCGCGAGGGTGCAGAAATCGTCAACGAAGCAGGCGAGATCATCGGTAGCGTTTGCAGCGGCGGTTTCGGTCCGACCTTGAGCGGTCCTTTGGCCATGGGTTACCTCGACAGCGCATACATCGCCATCGACACACCTGTGTTCGCAATTGTTCGTGGGAAAAAGGTGCCTTTGCTTGTAAGCAAAATGCCATTCGTTGCACAACGCTACTATCGTGGTTGATTGACTGTTTCTATAAGTAACGCGGTTGCGTTAACAGTGCACTAATGTGTAACGCAACCGCCATAAAACAGTGCAAGCTTTCGTTTATGAACGCTGCTTATAACAATCGAAAACAATTGAACCGCCGCATCGAATAAGCCGGAACTAGTGAAACACTAATGGCCAGCAACCTGAGTAAAACCGGGCCTCTCACAGGGCTTGTTTTTTCTCCCGTAGTTGGCGTAGAGTTTGTTCACTGTGTTTGCATGGGTCGCTTGGAATCGTGACCTGGGCAGTAGCCTACAAGTTAGCTACATCCCGTTCGACGTCTTCTTACTCTCCTGCAACCAGCCCCAGTACTCTTTCATGAGAAGGAGACTGTCATTAATTTTTGCGTCAAAGGAAATAAGAAATGTCCCAACGTCAGAGCGGTACCGTCAAGTGGTTTAACGACGAGAAAGGTTTTGGTTTTATCACTCCAGAAAGCGGTCCGGATCTGTTCGTGCATTTCCGCGCTATTCAGGGCAACGGCTTCAAGAGCCTGAAAGAAGGCCAGAAAGTGACCTTCATCGCCGTGCAAGGCCAGAAAGGCATGCAGGCTGACGAAGTACAAGCAGAAGCCTAACCTTCTGTTACGAAAAAGCCCCTGATGCTGACATCAGGGGCTTTTTTGTGCGCGTAAATCCGTAAAATGGCTTCTTTTTCCGTCGAGAGCCCTGCCATGTCGAAACACCTGCTCAACCCTCAGGGCGACTTTCCCGCCGCGACCCTGGGCCGTCGCCTGGCAGCGATGTTCTATGACTTTCTGTTGTGCACTGCCCTGCTGATCGTCACCAGCGGCCTCTACAAGATGATCCAGATGGCGATCATCGGCGAAGACAAAATGCGCACCCTGACCGAAGCCGGCGCACTGGACGGTGATCCGTTGCTGTCGACGGTGTTGTTGTTCGTGCTGTTCGGTTTCTTCGCCAAGTTCTGGACCTGGTCCGGGCAGACGCTGGGCATGCAGGTATGGTGCATCCGCGTGCAGAACGCCGATGGCTCATCCATCAGCCTGTGGCAGGCACTGCTGCGTTTTGTCGTGTCGATCGCATCCTTGCTGTGCGTCGGCCTTGGATTCATCTGGTCGTTGTTCGACAAACAGAAACGTAGCTGGCATGACATCTATTCGGGCACCCAGCTGGTGCGGATTCCGAAGAAGACCAAATAATCGGATAGCGTAAAACCATTGTGGGAGCGAGCCTGCTCGCGATGACGGAGTGTCAGCCGACATTAATGTTTGCTGACACTCCGCCATCGCGAGCAGGCTCGCTCCCACAGGTTTTTCAATTTGCCTGACAGCTATCAGGCGTTCCCGGCCAGCTTCATCCGCGCAGCCTGAGTGAAGTCGAGCATCCGCTTCAACGGGCGAATCGCCTGAGGGATCAACGCCGGATCGACAAAGATCTCGTTCGCCCCCTCTTTCAAGGCCTTCAGCGTGCGCTCAAGCGTATTCATCGCCATCCACGGGCAGTGCGCGCAACTGCGGCACGCCGCGCCGTTACCCGCTGTTGGCGCCTCGATGAACACCTTGTCCGGGCACAACTGCTGCATCTTGTAGAAGATGCCACGGTCGGTGGCAACGATAAGCGTCTTGTTCGGCAGGCTCTGCGCCGCTGCAATCAACTGACTGGTGGAACCGACAGCGTCCGCCAGCTCGATCACCGACGTCGGTGATTCCGGGTGCACCAGAATCGCCGCGTCCGGATACAGCGCTTTCATGTCTTCGAGCTGCTTGGACTTGAACTCTTCGTGAACGATGCAGGCCCCGTCCCACAGCAACATGTCCGCACCGGTCTGGCGCTGAATGTAGGTGCCCAGGTGCTTGTCCGGGCCCCAGATGATCGTTTCGCCGTTATCCATCAGGCTTTCAACGATCTCCAGAGCGCAGCTTGATGTAACAACCCAGTCCGCCCGGGCTTTGACCGCTGCCGAGGTGTTGGCATACACCACCACGGTACGTTCCGGGTGCTGATCACAGAACGCCGAGAACTCGTCCACCGGGCAACCCAGGTCCAGCGAACAGGTCGCTTCCAGGGTCGGCATCAGCACACGTTTTTCAGGGTTGAGGATTTTGGCGGTTTCGCCCATGAATTTCACACCGGCGACCACTACGGTCTTGGCCGGGTGAGCATTGCCGAAGCGGGCCATCTCCAGCGAGTCGGAGACACAGCCTCCGGTTTCTTCAGCCAGGGCTTGAATAACCGGATCACAATAGAAGTGTGCAACCAGCACCGCGTCCTGAGCCTTGAGCTCGGCAGCAATGGCAGCGCGATAATAGGCCTCTTCCTCGACCGTCAGCGGCTTGGGCTGCTTGGCGTCGAGGTGGGCTTGAACCAGAAGGCGTTCGGAAATCTGCGTCATGTTCGCAAGACCTGCAAGCGCTTACGCGCGAAAGTCGAGTATACACCCGGCTCCGGCCCCTTCAGGGGTACCGCCGGGAAAGTGAGTATTCATCAGGCATGGACAGCGTTGAAGCTGCGCAAGGCTACAGAATATCCCCTGGAGACAAAAGACCATTTCAAGCTGATTCCGATACACAACGCCTTGTCGGTCATGATTCTTGAAGCGAGAAATCTGCCAGTACTAACAGATTGAGTGGTGGCGGACGATTAAAAACCCGGCCACCACCGCTTTTCGGTGCACGAATCAAAATAACTTGATGGTGATCCAGCCGTTATCCTTGAATTGAGCATCTAGCACTTTGACATCCCCATCCATGGGCAGTTTTTTGCAAATCACGTTTGCGGGGAAATCCCTTTGCTTTTCAAGCGGCACATACTTCTGTCCCGAAAACGCTTTGATCGAAGCGTCAAAATAGTCAACTTTCAACGATGAATCGCCTTGTGAACGGCTCTTCAAAGTATCGGCAACTGTTTCCATTCGTTCAAGAACAGCACGGCATCCGTTAGCAACCAAAGGAAAGTTGTACTGATAGGAGAATAGTGGCACCGCCATCATCGAAACCGAGTAAGGCAGCTTGGCAGACAAATCACTGTCTTGAATAACGATCGACATCGGATCGCCTGAGGCCGCCTTATATTCCTCAACCGATTTGAACTGCAAACCACGGAAATACGTGTACTCCAGCTCACTGAAGTTGAACCCATAAGCCTTGAACGTAAGATATAAAATAATCGAGGCGACAGCAAAACAAGCAAGCCTCGCACCTTTGATCGCATGACACCTTAGAAAATCAAGAAAAATAATTATTGCCACCCCAGCCACAAGACTGGTGGAGTAATCAATATAATTCTTGTACGACAGCATAACCCCAGAGACAACGTGCACATTACAAACAAGGAACAACGAAAGAGCAATAAAAAACTGGCTATATACATGCCAAGTGTCTTTTATAGCGTATCGACGGGAAAGAGCAAACTGAACCAAGAAAAAACCAAGCGCTACAAGGCCGGAAACTGGCAACATCGGCACATGGCTTTTTATATAACCATCCGACATCGCGGAAATAAATGGATCTTTTGACAAAAACAGAAAATCAAAAAACATAAAACCGAAAGACATAGCCAAATAAGACGCCACGCAGGCGATACCTATTCGCAAATAGCTCAGGCTCTTATTAAAGAACCATGAATGCAGCAAGATAAAACCACAGACGAGGAAGTACGCATAAGGTACCCCCACATAAAAATATAACAACGGCAACAACACAAACAAACAAAGCAAGCGCCCGGTTTTTAAAAAAGCCGAAACCGCCAACACAACAAAAAAATATGACAACTGTGGCTCCGGCGTTCTCAACGCCGATTGGTAATATTCCCAGCCGTAACCGAATACACCATAATCCCTGGTCAGATGCGCTATAAGCGGATTACCGAAATTAAAAATAATGGGAGAAAACAAAACTATCGCTGCGTATATCAATGCCCGCCCATAGTTGACATTCAACCGACGAAGAATAAATACAAGCAAGAAAAATGTGGCTGGCGTCAAGAGACAATCAAACAGAATATTGATTTCTCCCCCACTCAACCCCAGATTTTGTAGGGTATAAACGATCGCCCCGGATGCCCAATACCCAGGCACTGTCAAAGAACCCAATGCGCCTTGATAGCTTAGATAAGTCTCCTCATCCCAGGCGTTTACATAGATGAAATTGACAGATTCAAAGTAGGCGTAAATCATGGGAAAGGCGTAAGACAAATATGCCAGCACCACAAAAACTATCTTCAGAGCCAAACTGGCCGAAATTCTTTCAGATACCTGCTTTAGCACCGCAAAAAACATAATGTCTAAATCTCTGTTATGAAAACGAACTTCAATATGCCTGTTCCGGAGATATCAACCTCACGCACCATAGGCACGGATGCCACGAATGGCACCCTGTTCGCCATTGAATCTCACTGCAACTCTTCACAAAACACGTAGATTAACTAATAGCCCGCGCCAAGACGTCCACGACTTTATCTTGCTGCTCTGGTGCCAAGCCGACCCAAAGAGGTAGTCGCAATAAAGACTCTGAAAGTGCATCCGTATTGTCCATGGAACCATGAACTCGTCCGTAGCGCAGGCCGCCTGGTGACGAATGAAGAGGAACATAATGGAATACTGCGGATATATCGTTTTGCTTCAACGCTTCCAGGACAGCCTGCCGATCAACACCTGGTGCCAGCAACACGTAGTACATATGCGCATTGTGCTGACAGTCTTCCGGCACAATTGGACGACGCAACAAGCCCTTTTGCTCTAAAGGAGCAAGGGCAGCATGATAGTAGTCCCAGACTGCCAATCGTCGATCGGTGATACTTTTGGCCTCTTCCAGTTGAGCCCAAAGAAATGCGGCAATCAACTCTCCTGGCAAAAATGAAGAACCTACTTCCTGCCAGGTATATTTATCTACCAGCCCACGAAAGAAGCGACTGCGATCAGTGCCTTTCTCACGAATAATTTCAGCGCGCAACGAAAGCTGTGGTTCGTTAACTAAAAGCGCACCGCCCTCACCCGAAATCACATTCTTTGTTTCGTGAAAGCTGAATGCACCGAGATCACCAATACTCCCAAGTGCACGCCCCTTATAGCTGGACATTACACCCTGGGCAGCATCCTCCACTACTTTGAGACCATGCTTACGAGCAATATGCATGATCGTATCCATCTCACAGGACACGCCCGCATAATGAACAGGAACAATAGCTTTGGTCCGGGGAGTAATGGCTGCTTCAATCAGCTTCTCATCCAGATTCAATGTATCTTTACGAATATCCACAAATACAGGGATCGCACCGCGCAGTACAAAGGCATTGGCGGTTGAAACGAACGTATAGGACGGCAAGATCACTTCATCGCCAGGCTGTATATCCAGCAACAATGCAGCCATTTCAAGTGCGGCGGTGCACGAATGAGTGAGGAGCGCGGTATTACAGCCCGTGCTTTGTTCAATCCATTGATGACAACGCTTGGTGAAGGAGCCATCACCCGCCAGCATATTCCCAAACTTGGCTTCTGCGATGTAGTACAGCTCTTTACCCGTCATGTATGGACGATTGAAGAGTATTTTTTCAGTGCTCATGCCTGCTCCGACTGGGTAAGTTTTGGCCTTGGCTCATTAGGTTTTCGGAGTTTCAATGAAAACCACGGTGAGAAAAAGTTGAAACCCTATTGCCTGGACGGCAGAAGGAGAGCCCCGATCCGGGCTTTCATCTCTTTATGTCTCTGCCAATTCCACTTTGTCACAGTATGTCAGATGAGCCTGTCATTCTGAACATCCATGTCGAAAATGGCGCCTGCCATGGCCCTTACGAAGTCACACGCCTACGAAAGCCATACACCACCGCTCCGTCCGCGCCGCGCACTTTCTTCCAGGCAAAAAAAAATCCGGAAATCCTCACTTTCGTGGGCCTTCCAGACTTTTAAAACTGCTACAAAAATGGTGGGTCGTGTGGGATTCGAACCTACGACCAATTGGTTAAAAGCCAACTGCTCTACCAACTGAGCTAACGACCCGCTGTGTGGTGGCGCGTATAATACTGATTTTTAAGGACTATTCAACACCTAATTTGAAATAAATCAAAAATAAGGTGTTGGATCGCTGATTCCGGCGGCTGCGAAGCCTTCCGCACGCAGTCGGCAGCTGTCGCATTTGCCGCACGCGTAGCCTTTATCGTCCGCCTGATAGCAGGAAACGGTCAGACCGTAGTCGACGCCGAGCTTCACGCCCGCCTGGACGATCTGCGCCTTGCTCAGGTTTTGCAGGGGCGCCTGAATGCGGAAGCCATTGCCTTCGACACCGGCCTTGGTCGCCAGATTGGCCATGCGCTCGAAGGACTCGATGAACTCAGGACGGCAATCCGGATAGCCGGAGTAATCGACAGCGTTAACGCCAATGAAGATGTCGCGCGCCCCGAGCACTTCGGCCCAACCTAGCGCCAGGGACAGAAACACGGTATTGCGAGCAGGCACGTAAGTCACCGGAATGCCCTCGCCTGCCTCTTCCGGCACATCAATGCTGCTGTCGGTCAGTGCCGAGCCACCAATGCCGTTCAGGTTCAAACCGATGACCTTGTGCTCGACCACACCCAAGTCCCGGGCAACACGTTCAGCGGCGTGTAATTCAGCGTGAGACCGTTGACCGTAATCGAAGCTCATCGTGTAGCAGCTGTAGCCTTCAGCGCGAGCCATGGCCACGACCGTCGCCGAGTCGAGACCGCCGGACAGCAGGATGACCGCACGTTTTTCAGCAGTATTCGTTTGTTCAGTCATATCAGCGCCCCGGCTCGTCATTCCAAAGATATTTATGCAGCTGCAGTTGCAGACGTACTGGCAGGTTGTCCGCCACCACCCAGTCAGCCAGATCCCGAGCATTCAGGTCATGGTGGCTTGGCGAGAACAGCACTTCACCGGCTCGGCGATCCAGACCGTACTGAATCAGCTTCGACACGGCCCAGTCGTAGTCTTCCCGCGAGCAGATGACAAACTTCACCTGGTCGTTGGGGGTGAGCAGCTCGATGTTCTCATAGCGGTTGCGATGCGCTTCCTTCGAACCCGGGGTTTTCAGGTCGACAACGCGACTCACGCGTGAATCTACCGCCGAGATATCAAGCGCACCACTGGTTTCCAGTGACACTTCGTAACCGGCGTCGCACAACTGCTTGAGCAATGGGATGGCATTGGGTTGCGCCAGCGGCTCTCCGCCGGTGACACACACATAACGCGGGCGGAAACCGGCCACTTGCTCGAGGATGTCGTCGAGCGTTCGGACAGTACCGCCAGTGAACGCATAGGCGCTGTCGCAGTATTGGCAACGCAATGGGCAACCGGTCAGGCGCACAAATACTGTGGGCAGCCCGGCAGTCCGCGTTTCCCCCTGCAACGAGTAGAAAACTTCGGTGATTCTCAATGTGTCTTGCATAGTCGCCACGGGCGTAACAGCTAAACAGGCTGTCCGCCTCCGTCAGCACTTCAAGGAACCTCGCCAACGCGCAGGCCCCAAAAAGCGTATTTCATAAAGAGGGCGTGAATTCTAACGAAAAAACCCGCGACAAGCGCGGGTTTCTTCGAAATGGGTCAAGCAGGCTTACATGCGTTGCAGATCGCGTTGGGCCAGCTGAGCGGCGGAAGTGCCCGGATATTGGGACACGACCTGCTGCAGAATGCCTTTTACCTTGTCGGGATGACCGAGGCGGCGTTCTACATCAGCCAGCTTGTACAGCGAATCAGGCACTTTGTTGTGCTTTGGGTACAGCTGCGAAACCTTGGCAAATGCCTGACCTGCACCTTGCAGATCGCCTTTGGCCAGGTTCACTTCGCCCAACCAGTACTGGGCGTTGCCCGCGTATTGGCTGTTCGGGTATTTGCGCAGGAAAGCGGAGAAAGCCTGACTGGCTTTGTCGAAATCCTTGGCCTTGATCAAGTCGAAGGCTGCATCGTAATACAGTTTTTCCTTCGCTGGATCCGCCGGTTCGCTACCCGCGGCAGGAGCCTGAGCGGCTGCCGCCCCTGCACCCGCTGCTGCGCCGGGGGCATTCAGATCGCCACCGGTAGAAGAATTCTCAGGAGTCGCGGCTGGTGCAACGCCGGTTCCTATGCGCCGATCAAGATCCTGGTATCGCTCCAGGTTTTCCTGCTTCATGCGCGCTACATCATTTTGCAGAACTTCAATCACACCTTGTTGGCGCGAGATCTGCTCCTGCATCGATTGCAGTTGGTTGAACAGCTCGCCCTGTGCCGAGACAGGGGCCGAAACCCCTCCCCCGGCATAGGCGCCGTTCGTACCGTAACCCGCAGGCGGATAACTACTCCCGCTATTGTTATAGCCGGAGTCATTATCGACCACAGGAACCGCAGCCCACACCGCAAGCGGTGCGAGGCTGAGAGCCAAAACAGTTACAGCACGACGGCACGTTCGCATGACGAATTACTTACGCAGTTCGACGCGACGGTTTTGAGCCCAGGACTGCTCGTCGTTGCCGGTAGCAACTGGACGCTCTTCGCCGTAGGAAACCAGTTCCAGCTGAGCTGGGGAAACACCTTGCAGTACCAGGTAGCGTTGAACGGCTTTCGCACGACGCTCGCCCAGTGCCAGGTTGTACTCACGAGTACCACGTTCGTCGGTGTTGCCTTCCAGAACAACGCGAGCGCCGTTTGCTTTCAGGTCTTTGGCGTGAACGTCCAGAGCGCGCATGGCTTCTGGCTTCAGGTCCGAGCTATCGTATTCGAAGTAGAAGGTGGTGATTGCGCGCAGAGCAGCTTCTTCGCTCAGGGAGCCATCAACGGCACCAGTGTTAGCGCCGTAACCAGCGTTTGGATCAACAGCGCCTTCACCGGCGTTGTCGCCGCCTTTGGACGAGCAACCTACAGCTACAGCCATGGCCAGAGCCAGCGCAGCAAATTTACCAAACTTCAGCATTTCCATCGTGAAACTCCTAATGAACCCCAGTGTGTTAAGTACAACGTGTAGCGCCGCGTCAGTTCAGGTAAGGGGACCAGGAAGGTTCTCTGACTTCGCCTTGTGCGGTAGGAAGCGGGAGCCTTACGCGTCCATTAATGGACACGAGCATCAAGACTCCCCGGCCCTGCTGGCGGGTGGCGTAGATTACCATGGTGCCGTTGGGCGCAACAGTAGGCGACTCGTCCAGAGTGCTATCAGTGAGGATTTTTACGCTTCCGCGCTGCAAATCCTGGGCCGCCACCTTGAAATTAGTGAAGCCATCCTGGCGGTGAATCATCACCAGGGTCTTTTCATCAGCCGAAAGCTTCGGGTTGGCGTTGTAGTTGCCGATGAAAGTCACACGCTCCGCACCACCGCCACTGGCGCTGGTTTTGTAGATTTGTGGCTTGCCGCCACGGTCGGAGGTGAAGTAAAGGGTATTACCATCCTTGCCCCAGAACGGTTCGGTGTTGATGCCAGGACCGTTGGTGACACGGGTCAGCTGACGCGAACCCAGGTTCATCACATAGATATCCGGGTTACCGTCTTTCGACAGAACCAACGCCAGGCGATTGCCATCCGGCGACCAGGCTGGTGCGCCATTCAGGCCTTCGAAGTTGGTGATCTGCTCACGGCGACCGGTATCGATGTTCTGCATGAAGATGCGCGGACGCTTCTGCTCGAACGACACATAAGCGATGCGCTTGCCATCCGGTGCAAAACGCGGCGACAGGATCGGCTCGCGCGATTGCAGCAGGGTCACGGCGCGGGCACCGTCATAGTCAGAACGTTGCAGCGTGTAGCGCGTGTTCTTCTCGGAGAAACGCTCTGCAGTCACGTACAGCAGACGTGTCGAGAACGCACCTTTGATACCGGTGAGTTTTTCGAACGACTGGTCCGCGATGTAGTGCGACATGTCACGCAGTTGATCAACGCTGCCCGACACGCTGCCGGTCAGCACTTGTTGTTCGGTGGCGACGTTGAACAGAGCGTATTGAACCTGCAGGCGACCGCCCGCCGGAGCAATGCTGCCGACCATGACGTACTGGGCGCCGAGCGCCTTGAAGTCACGGAAGATGATTTCGCTGGCCTGGCTCGGCTGGCTGATCATGTTCTGCTTTGGAATCGGCGAGTAGTAACCCGAATTGCGCAGGTCGTTACCGATGATTTCGGCCATGTCGTCCGGCAACACGCTGCCGCCCTGGTTGCCAAACGGTACGACGGCGATCGGAGTAGCCCGATCGCTGCCGCTGGTGACCAGAATGTTTTTTTCATCTGCCGTCGCAATCCCTGCCAGGCAGCAGATCACGACAAGCATTCCTCGAAGAAGGTTTCTCACAAGGCTAGATCCTCAGGTGTGAATGTCATCTTGAATGAACGATACGGAGCGAAATCACTCGGCTTCATTCCCTGCATTTCTGTCAAACGTCCAATATTCTTGACCGCAGCAACTGCCGACGCGTCAAACGGACCGTCACCACTGGACTTGGACACGCTGACCGAAGTCACCGTACCGTCCGGCAACATGCCGATTTGCAACACGACCGTCATGCCTTTGCGTGCCGAAGGTGGACGAGCCCAGCCTTCCGCTGCACGAGCACGAATCAGGTCATCGAAACTGCCGGCGACTTCGTCACCCTGCTCATCCGCCAAGGCCTGCTGACGCTGAGGCGTGTCGGAAAGCAAATCTGCCAGGGCCTGAGCCTTTTTCTCTTCGGCGGATTTACGTGCCGCTTCCTGCGTTTTCTTTTTCGCAGCATCGGCAGCAGCTTTCTTCTTCGCATCTTCGGCGACTTTCTTCTTCGCCTCTTCAGCTTCAGATTTCTTCTTGGCGTCTTCCGCGGCTTTCTTCTTCGCGTCTTCGACGATCTTCTTCTTGGCTTCTTCCGCGGCCGCTTTCTTGGCCTCTTCTTCAGCCGCTTTCTTGGCTTCTTCTTCAGACTTCTTCTTGGCTATATCAGCCAATTGTTTCTCTTCAGCCTTTTTGGCCTCGGCGGTCTTCTTCGCTTCATCGGCTTTTTTGGCTTCATCAGCCTTTTTAGCCTCTTCCGCTTTCTTGGTCTCGTCGGCCTTCTTGGATTCTTCGGCTTTTTGAGCCGCGTCTTCCTTCTTTTGTTCCGCAGCCTTGATCGCTTCCTGCTCGATCAACTTCTGTTCCATCTGCTCGACTTCGGTCTGGCGCGCGGCGGATTTCTTCGCCTCACCCGCAATCTTCTGATTGGTCTGGGTGGTCGCCTGGCTTTTCGACTTCAGTTGGTACAGGGTCGCCTGGACAATCGGCTTGGCCGGCGGCAGCTCCGGTGTGAAGGCAAAACTGACGAACAGCATGCCGAAAACCAGCACGTGCAAGACAATCGCCAGGACACTAGGCCAGAAGTAGCTTTCCGAGGCGGATGGCTCTCGCATTTGCTGCATCAGGGTGCCTCGGTAATCAAGCCAACATTACCGACCCCGGCCTTCTGCAATCCGCCCATGGCACCCATGACGGAACCGTAATCGACGGTTTTGTCGCCGCGGATGAACACCTGGGTACGTTTGCCGCCTTCAGTCCCGGCGCGAATGATCTTGGTCACCGCATCAGTCATCTGAGGCAAGGTCATTGCCCTGTCCTGCTGCTTTTCAGTGTCGACTTCGCTGCCAAGGTTCCAGTAGTAGGTCTTGTCAGCCTTGATCGAAATGGTCAGGACCTGGGTGTTGTTGTCCTGCGGCAAGGCTTCGCTGGAAACCTTGGGCAGATCAACTTTCACGCCCTGATTGAGCATCGGCGCGGTCACCATGAAGATGACCAGCAGTACCAGCATCACGTCGATGTAAGGCACTACGTTCATCTCGGCAACCGGCTTGCGCTTTTTGCGAGCTCGAGCGATTAAAGCCATTGGAAATTACCTGCTTATTCTTCGCTGGTGTGCACTTTGCGGTGCAGGATCGCCTGGAATTCATCGGCGAAGGTGTAGTAACGGCCGATCAGCGTTTCGCTGCGAGCGGCAAAACGGTTGTAAGCGATAACGGCAGGGATGGCGGCGAACAGGCCGATCGCAGTTGCAATCAGTGCCTCGGCGATACCTGGAGCCACAGTGGCCAGGGTCGCTTGCTGGGCAGTTGCCAGGCCACGGAAGGAGTTCATGATGCCCCAGACCGTACCGAACAGACCGATGTAAGGGCTGACGGAACCGACAGTGGCGAGGAACGGCAGGCTCTGCTCGAGCTTTTCTTCTTCGCGGGAGATAGCGACGCGCATGGCGCGGGCCACGCCTTCCATGACCGCTTCCGGGTCAACGCCTGGCTGCTGACGCAGACGGGAGAATTCCTTGAAGCCGGCACGGAAGATCTGCTCGACGCCCGAATCCGGATCCGGGTTGCTGCCGGCCTGACGGTACAGTTTGGACAGGTCGATACCCGACCAGAAGCGCTCTTCGAAGCTCTCCAGGGCGCGTCGACCGGCGCGCAGCAAGTTGCTGCGCTGAAAGATCATGATCCATGAGGTCACCGATGCGGCTACCAGGATCAGCATTACCAGTTGCACCACGATACTGGCATTGCTGACCAGGCTCCACATGGAGGAATGGTCGACGACGTTAGCTTCCACGCTTTATCTCCTGCTTTGAGTGTGTACCCGCGCCGCTCACGTCGGCAAAGGCCGCACGTAGAGCTTCGGGAATGGCCCGGGGTTTTAAACTTTCAGTGCGCACACAGGCCACCAAAAACTGCCCTTCACAGAGCAGCGCATTATCCGTGGCTCGCCTGACCTGCTGTTTAAAGCGCAGGCTGACACGGTTCAATTCGATTACTTCAGCGCTTACCAGTAGCTCGTCGTCCAGTCGCGCCGGCGCGTGGTAACGCGCTTCGCTGGAATGCACGACAAACAACAGGTCCTCCCCTGCCAGCTGGGATTGGGCAAAGCCCAGCTCCCGGAGCCGCTCGGTTCGAGCCCGTTCCATAAACTTGAGGTAATTAACGTAATACACGATGCCGCCCGCATCGGTGTCCTCGTAATAAACGCGACAACGATGTGCGAAAGGCTCAAGCCCGTTTTGCGCGCGCATACTCTAGTGCTTACTCCTCAGGTTGCCAATCCGGCCAGGCAACTGTTTTTCATTGATCTGCGGCTTTCTCGCGAAAGTACGGTCCTGGGACAGCACAATGCCCGAAAAATAAGCGCGCAAAGATTAATTAATCGTCCACTGCATCAAGGAACTCGTCTACCACGGGCATCTCGCCCAATCGTGACGGAATGTTTAAACCAAAGTGCAGGTACGCATGCCGGGTGACCACCCGCCCCCGAGGCGTGCGCATGATGTAGCCCTGCTGGATCAGATACGGTTCCAGCACGTCTTCAATGGTGTGCCGTTCTTCGCTGATCGCGGCGGCCAGACTGTCGACGCCCACCGGTCCACCGTCGAACTTCTCGATCATGGTCAGCAGCAGACGCCGGTCCTGGTGATCGAAGCCACGCTCGTCGACATCCAGCAGATTCAAGGCGAGATCGGCAATCGGTTTGGTGATGTGGCCCTTGGCCCGGACTTCGGCGAAATCACGCACCCGGCGCAACAGTCGGTTGGCGATCCGCGGGGTGCCACGAGCCCGGCGGGCGATTTCGAATGCGCCTTCGGGATCCAGTGGCAAGCCAAGAATGTTCGCCGAACGACTGACAATCGTCGCCAGGTCGGCGGTGCTATAGAACTCAAGACGCTGGACGATGCCGAAGCGGTCGCGCAGCGGGTTGGTCAGCATGCCGGCGCGCGTCGTCGCCCCCACCAGCGTGAACGGCGGCAGATCCAGCTTGATCGAACGGGCAGCCGGACCTTCGCCGATCATGATGTCGAGCTGGAAATCTTCCATGGCCGGGTACAGCACTTCTTCGACAATCGGCGACAACCGATGGATTTCGTCGATAAACAGCACGTCGTGCGGCTCGAGGTTGGTCAGCAGCGCAGCCAGGTCACCCGGACGCTCCAGAACCGGGCCCGAGGTGCTTTTGATCGACACACCCATTTCCTGGGCGATGATGTTGGCCAGGGTGGTTTTACCCAGGCCTGGCGGACCGAAGATCAAAGTGTGGTCCAGGGATTCGTTACGCCCACGGGCAGCCTGGATGAACAGCTCCATTTGCTCGCGAACGGTCGGCTGGCCAATGTATTCGGCCAGACTGACAGGACGAATCGCCCGATCCTGGACTTCCTCGCGGTCGCGCGGGCCCGGCGTGGCGGCTATCAGACGATCAGCTTCAATCACTTAGATCATTCCCTTCAGGGCACGGCGAATCATGTCTTCACTGCTCAAACCTTTCTCCTTGATCGCGGAAATCGCCTTGCTGGCTTCCTGCGGCTTGTAGCCCAGGGAAATCAGCGCGCTGACGGCGTCATTTTCCGCGGTGGCGACCGGCGCAATATCCGGCCCGCCTGGCTGGTTTGGCACCAGGGCAAACATCGCCGGCACAGTTTCCCACGCCTTGAAGCGATCCTTGAGTTCCACCAGCAAACGCTCGGCGGTCTTCTTGCCCACGCCCGGCACCTTGGTCAGGGCCGAGGTGTCCTGGGACTGCACGCAACGTACCAGTTCATCGACTTCCAGGCTCGACATCAACGCCAGGGCCAATTTCGGCCCTACACCATTGAGACGAATCAACTCGCGAAAAAAGTCTCGCTCACGTTTGCTGGCGAAACCATAGAGTAACTGCGCGTCTTCGCGTACGACCAAATGGGTGTGCAACGTCAGCGGTTCACCGACCGACGGCAAGCGATACAGCGTCGTCATGGGCACTTCAAGCTCATACCCCAGACCGTTTACATCCAGAATCAGGTGCGGCGGCTGTTTCTCAGCCAGTGTGCCGCGCAAGCGTCCAATCACGTTTCAGATCCTTGAGCGTTGGCCAGTTTGGTGGCTGGCGACTGACAGAACGAGGGTGTTGCGCCGACAACACAGGCACAAAACCCTCATTCCGTAAAAATGACTGCTGATGCTATCAGAGACGCAGGCGCCCGCCACGACTGCGTGCCGTGCCCAGACCATGAGGCAACAGGCTGGAACGGGTGTGAGCATGGCAAATGGCAATGGCCAGGGCGTCCGAGGCATCGATTTGCGGTTTGCTGGTGAGTTTCAACATGTGCATCACCATCATTTGCACCTGCTCTTTATTCGCCGCGCCGGTCCCGGTTACTGCCTGTTTGACCTGGGTGGCCGTGTATTCGGCGATTTCCAGATTCTCTTCGGCGCCGGCAACGATTGCCGCGCCTCGGGCCTGACCGAGTTTCAGCGCGGAATCGGCGTTGCGCGCCATGAACACCTTTTCGATGCCCATGGTCACCGGGCCGTAGGTCTGAATGACTTCACGCACGCCGCGATAGACGATTTGCAAACGCTCATGCAACTCGCCGGAACCGGTACGAATACAGCCCGACGCCACGTACACGCAGCCACGCCCGGTATCGCGTACCACGCCATAGCCGGTGATGCGCGAACCGGGGTCGATACCAAGAATTAAAGTCATAACGCCTGCGGCTTAAGAGGGTGGGGCCTGCTGATGACACATTACGGGAATGCGACCCGATCTGTAGGAGCCGGCTTGCTGGCGATGACGGCCTTAAGGCAGTGCAAGACTTGAGGGCCTCATCGCCAGCAAGCCGGCTCCTACATGATGGTGTGAGCCCTTAGCCGAGCTGTGCGGCCACCGACTCGGGGATATCCGCGTTGGAATAGACGTTCTGCACGTCATCCAGGTCTTCGAGCATGTCGATCAGCTTGAGGACTTTCTCGGCGCCTTCCAGATCCAGTTCGGCACTGGTGGTCGGCAGCATGACGATTTCCGCGTCATCACCTTTGAAACCGGCGGCTTCCAGCGCATTACGCACGGAGTAGAAACCGGCGAACGAGGTAAACACGTCAATGGAGCCGTCTTCGTTCGTGACCACGTCATCGGCGTCGGCTTCCATCGCCGCTTCCATCAAGGCGTCTTCATCCACACCCGGCGCGAAGGAAATCTGCCCTTTGCGCTCGAACAGATAAGCCACGGAACCGTCGGTACCCAGGTTACCGCCGCACTTGCTGAACGCATGGCGAACAGCCGCTGCGGTGCGGTTGCGGTTGTCGGTCATGCACTCGACCATCACCGCCACGCCACCCGGGCCGTAGCCTTCGTAGGTCAACTCGACCATGTCATCGGTGTCGGCTGCACCGGCACCGCGAGCCACCGCGCGATCGATGATGTCGCGGCTCATGTTCGCGCCCAGCGCCTTGTCCAGGGCCAGTCGCAGACGCGGGTTGGAGCCCGGATCACTGCCGCCCTGACGGGCAGCAACGGTCAGTTCACGAATCCACTTGGTGAAAATCTTGCCCTTCTTGGCATCCTGACGTTCTTTGCGGTGCTTGATGTTCGCCCACTTGGAATGACCCGCCATAACTCGCTCCGAATTCTCTTTGAAACATTGCCCGCCACACACGGAGTGCCGGCCAGCAAACAAAAAATCTCGACCTGAAGAAAAGGCGCATCCCATGAGGATGCGCCTTCAGGGTCAGCCTTACTCAGCCTTTGGCGTTTCGCGCAGACGAATGTGCAGTTCGCGCAATGCCTTGGCATCGACCACACCCGGTGCTTGCGTCATCACGTCGGCAGCACTCTGGGTTTTCGGGAAGGCGATCACTTCACGGATCGACTGGGCGCCGGTCATCAGCATCACCAGACGGTCCAGACCGAAGGCCAGACCACCGTGCGGCGGCGCGCCGTATTTCAGGGCGTCGAGCAGGAAGCCGAATTTCTCTTCCTGTTCCGCTTCATTGATACCCAGCAGGCGGAATACCGTCTGTTGCATTTCCTTGCGGTGGATACGGATCGAACCGCCACCCAGCTCGGTACCGTTCAGAACCATGTCGTAGGCACGGGACAAGGCGGTCGCTGGGTTGGCTTCCAGCTCTTCCGGGGTGCATTTCGGCGCGGTGAACGGGTGGTGCAAGGCAGTGAAGCTGCCGTCGTCGTTTTCTTCGAACATCGGGAAGTCGACGACCCACATTGGCGCCCACTTGCAGGTCAGCAGGTCCAGGTCGTTACCGACCTTGATCCGCAGTGCACCCAAGGCTTCGCTGACGATCTTGGCTTTGTCGGCACCGAAGAACACGATGTCGCCATCCACTGCGCCAACGCGATCGAGGATCACGTTGAGGTTGGCTTCAGGGATGTTCTTGACGATTGGCGACTGCAGGCCTTCAACGCCTTTGGCGCGCTCGTTGACCTTGATGTACGCCAGGCCCTTGGCACCGTAGATGCCGACGAACTTGGTGTAGTCGTCGATCTGCTTGCGCGGCATGCTCGCTGCGCCAGGAACACGCAGGGCAGCGATACGGCATTTCGGATCGTTGGCCGGGCCACTGAAGACCTTGAAGTCGACTTCTTTGAGCTGGTCGGCAACGTCCACCAGTTCCAGCGGGTTACGCAGGTCCGGTTTGTCGGAACCGTAACGGCGCATGGCCTCTTCGAAGGTCATGTGCGGGAATTCACCGAATTCCAGATCCAGCACTTCCTTGAACAGGTTGCGGATCATGCCTTCGGTGAGGCCCATGATGTCTTTTTCATCGAGGAAGCTGGTTTCGATGTCGATCTGGGTGAATTCAGGTTGACGGTCGGCACGCAGGTCTTCGTCGCGGAAGCACTTGGCGATCTGGTAGTAACGGTCGAAGCCGGCCACCATCAGCAGCTGCTTGAACAGCTGTGGCGATTGCGGCAAGGCAAAGAACGAGCCGGCGTGAGTACGGCTCGGCACCAGGTAGTCACGTGCGCCTTCAGGGGTGGCACGGGTCAGGATCGGCGTCTCGACGTCGAGGAAACCGTTCTCGTCGAGGTAACGACGGATGCTGGTGGTCATGCGCGAACGCAGACGCAGCTTCTCGGCCATTTCCGGGCGACGCAGGTCAAGGAAGCGATAGCGCAGACGGGTTTCTTCGCCCACTTCGGAGTATTCGTTGAGCGGGAACGGCGGGGTTTCCGATTCGTTCAGTACTTCCAGCTCGTAGCCCAGCACTTCGATCATGCCCGACGCCATGTTGGCGTTACCGGCACCGGCCGGACGCAGGCGGACCTTGCCGGTCACTTTAACCACGTATTCGCTGCGCACGCGGTCGGCGGCGGCGAAGGTTTCAGCGCGGTCCGGGTCGAACACCACCTGGGCCAGACCGTCACGATCACGGATATCGAGGAAAATCACCCCACCGTGGTCACGGCGACGGTGAACCCATCCGCAAAGGGTAATTTCCTGGCCTTCCAGGCTTTCGTTCAGTTGGCCGCAATAATGGCTGCGCATCATGGTAGTGGTTTCACTTCTCGTAATTCGAAATTCGGTTAGAGGCCTTGCACACGGGATGGTGCAAGAGCTCGCACGTGTCGTTCAACTCAGGTTCCAGACCCTAGTCGGCTTTATCGCCGCCGGCCAGGTTCTTCTTGGAACCGGTCTTGAAATCGGTTTCGTACCAGCCGGTGCCGCTAAGGCGGAAGCCCGGCATGGACAGCATCTTCTTGAGCTCTGGCGCCTGGCAGGCAGGGCAGTCGACCAGCGGTGCTGCGCTGATCTTTTGAATGGCTTCCAACTGATGACCACAGGAAGCACATTGATAGTCGTACATCGGCATGGGGGTTGTCTCGGCGATCAGATTGCTACCGCGCACGCTGGGTTTTGCGGCAAAGAGCGGGATTATATCCATTAAATGCAGCCTGTGCAGCCGTAAGACTGCACAGACTGACACACGATGCATTCCGCCATCACGGCTAGGCCATGACGACGCAACTCCCTTCCTTCAGGCTGTGCACAACGCAGACAACCCGCACCAGCCCGCTGAAATTCTTCACCCCGCCGTGACGCAAATGCACTTCTCGATCCACGTGAGACAACAACGCACTGACCGAACAGCAATTGATCCTGGCCATTTCCCCCAAAATATCCCAATACACCTGCTCAAGCCGCAAGCAGGTGGCAAAGCCATTCAAGCGTACGGATCGGGATAATGGCTGGGCCAGGCCCATATCGAACTCACTGACAAACGGATCGATCCTTACATCCTTGAATGAACCGTTCCTCCCCTCGCTTCGCCTGTCTTCATAAACCATACCGTTGACACTCCTTTGCCATCCCTGGTTCTTATAAGAGTCATGCTGTGATTCTTATAAAAGCGCAGGCGCAAAGTTATATCCAGATGACTTTTTGACCATCCACGTAGGATAAGCCAACAACTGAAGGCGGATCATGGAGACCGTCCTAGTCCGGACAATTTCCTACACATACTGGCGCAAGATCATTCAACGAAGAGAGGCCGAAACGACAGCGCGCGGACAACGCCTGCAAGGCACCATCCGCGCACTGAACGCGTTACTCATCCAGCAAAGCGCGCAACATCCATGCGGTTTTCTCGTGAACCTGCATACGCTGGGTCAGCAAATCCGCCGTGGGCTCGTCGCTGACCTTGTCGAGCAGGGGAAAGATCCCCCGCGCCGTACGCGTGACGGCCTCCTGCCCTTCGACCAGTTGCTTGATCATGCCTTCAGCGCTGGGCACGCCCGGCTCCTCCTTGATAGAAGAAAGGCGCGCATAAATGGAATAGGCACCCGGAGCAGGAAAGCCCAGCGCGCGAATGCGCTCGGCAATCGAATCGACCGCCAGGGCCAACTCGTTATATTGCTCCTCGAACATCAGGTGCAGGGTCCGAAACATGGGACCGGTGACATTCCAGTGGAAATTATGGGTTTTCAAATAAAGTACATAAGTGTCCGACAGCAGACGCGAAAGTCCGTCGACGATGGACTTGCGATCCTCTTCACTGATACCGATATCGATTGCCATGCTTTTCCCCTAAAGGTGATCAAATTCATCCGACAGGTGCAGGACCACTCTAGCAAGCCTGTCGCCACACCGCAGGCGGGAATGCCCCCGCTCCCTGCGACATATCGCCCCCGATGCACCGCTGGACTCCCTGATTTGAGTAGCCGCAAGCTTTGCTGTTAAATAGGCAGTGTGTCGCAAAGCCCTATTTTTCCGGGCGTTACGCATAGGCTGATAACGAGTACGTGCTCAACGCCTCTTATTGTTCTGAAGCGAACCGTGCTCCATCAGCTCTTCCTTGTGATCCGTCTTAACGTGAGTTAATCAAAATGTTGAAAATCGTCCACCTGCTAATGGGCGCAGCGGCCCTGCTGCTGTCCTTCATCCCTAGCCTGCGATCCGAAGCTGTTCCTTACCTGCAACAATCCGATGCGCTTTACCTGGCCTTTTTCGGCCTGCTCAACCTTACCCTCGCACCTGTAATCCCTTACTGGAACAAAGGCCCGCGTCATCAACTGCAAAACCTGGTCAGCGCCCTGCTGGTTCTGACTGTCGTATTGCAAACCCTGACGCTGCTCGCGCCGATGCCTGTCATCGCCGGTCAACCTGCCGTACTGTTCAGCCTGGTGGCGGCCCTGATCGCCGTGCTTCTTCATCTGGCCATCAGCTTCTACAAATCTTCACCGGCCACCGCTTCGCCAAGCTATGACATGACCAACCGCGATACCGGCACCGTGAAGTGGTTCAACACTTCCAAAGGCTTCGGGTTTATTTCCCGTGATTCCGGCGATGATATTTTCGTGCATTTCCGGGCCATTCGTGGCGAAGGTCATCGCGTCCTGGTCGAAGGCCAGCGCGTGGAGTTCTCCGTCATGAATCGTGACAAGGGCCTGCAAGCCGAAGACGTGATCGCCGCTCTTCCGCGACGCTGATTCAAGGCTAAAAAAAACCGCGAACAGCCAGGCTGCTCGCGGTTTTTTTACGCCTGCATGTTCAGTAATGCGGCGGTGGCGCTTCTTCTTCGAACGTTTCGAACTGGCCGGCCATTTCCTCCTGGCGCTTGAGCAAGGCCGCCATTTGCAGTTGCAGACGCTCAACGGCACGCTGCTGCGTCGCCAGCACATCGCTCAATGCCTGGATGGTGTCATCCTGAAAGGCCAGCTGGCTCTCCAGATCGGTAACGCGTTCTTCCAGGCTCATGATTCAACCCTCCAGAAACGTAAAATCATCGGTCAACACCAGACGCAGCCGCTCGCGAATCACCGCGATCTGCTCTGCACTGTAAGGCTTCGCCGGGTGCTTGCCCCAGACCGGGGCTGGCCAGGCGGCATCCTCACGCTTGCGCACAATCACATGCATGTGCAACTGACTGACGACGTTACCCAGGGCCGCGACGTTCAATTTATCCGCGTCGAACGAGTCCTTGAGCATTTCCGCCAGCGCAGTCGTTTCCTTCCAGAGCTGCACCTGATCAGCGACATCCAACTGAAATATCTCGCTGATATCGTCGCGACGAGGTACCAGGATGAACCACGGGTAGTTCGAATCATTGGACAACAGCAACCGGCTGAGCGGGAAATCCCCGATCGGTAACGTGTCTTGTTGAAGTCGTGGATCTAAAGCGAACACTGCGCGCACTCCCGTCTAGTCATCATTTTCAGCTTAGCGCCCCTCCACGCAGGACGACGCACCAAGCGACAGGACGGCAGCATACCTGTGAACACTACCGCCTTCACGACGAACCACGGCCGAAGGCCCATCGAAATTCGAGCGACCTGCAGAATGCGCGCCCCGACATGAGACATTTTTCGCAAGGGCGCACCATTACAGAACCGATGATCATGCAAAAAACGCTGAAATGACTGACAAACAACGACCTGTTCGCAATCACTCAGCAGTCATGCTGTATGAATTCAGTACAGCGATTAAAATTTTTTGCACCAAAACCGCACAGTGCGTCTACGCTGAGTGCGTCGGGTATCCGCCAATTACCCACTGGCGGGGTGAACCGGTAACGTTTTTGTTTGTCACGCAGTCGGCCAGGAGGGCGCAACACGATGCAAACCGTGGCGTCAAGCCCCATTAAAAGGTGCTTGTAACCCCCGGTTTTATGAGGTTTTTACGGTAACACGCAGGCGTTCAGAAAAAAAAACAGCAGTTTTCTGATTTGTGCACGCTTGTTGCATTCACACTCACATCGCCTGCAATGCAACCACTGGAAGTGGAAGCCTTCAGGCAAATAAAAACAGTGGCAGGGTTGCCCGATGGAGATTCAAACGTTTCACCAGGGACTCTTTTTACCGATGCTCACGCCTTGGAAAACAGCGATGACGTTGTCATTCCGGTTGCATTGGGGCTGTAAATTTGCGACATCTACCAAGCTGTTTGCGACGGGGTCGTAAAGAAGCTGAAAGGATAGATACGCAAGTATCGCCAACATGGTCGGCGTGATATAAGTTTGCGCCGACACAAAAAGAAAGAGCCGCCCAGATAATAAAACAGGTGGGACGGCAGTACTCTTCTAAAACCAAAGGAGCAAATCACGATGCGCGTGATGAAGTGGAGCATGATCGCACTGGCAGTTGCAGCAGCAGCCAGTACTCAAGTGGCTACGGCCGCACCTTTCGTAAGTGACCAGGCTGAAGCCAAAGGTTTTGTTGAAGACAGCTCGTTGAACTTGCTGGTCCGCAACTACTACTTCAACCGTGACAACAAAGACGGCGCCCGCGACGTCAAAGACTGGACCCAAGGTCTCTGGGGCACCTACAACTCCGGCTACACCCAAGGTACTGTCGGCGTTGGTGTTGATGCATTCGGTTACCTGGCCATCAAACTGGATGGCGGCGATGGCACTTCCGGTTCGGGCAACATGAGCCGTAGCGACGTCGTAAACGCCAACGGTGGCCGCAACGTCAACGACAGCCAAGGTAAAGCAGGCGCGGCCATTAAATTCCGCGTTTCCAAAACCGAGCTGAAAATCGGCGACATGTCGCCAAGCACTGCTCCAGTGTTTGCTGTTGGCGGTTCCCGTATCCTTCCTCAAGTTGCCAGCGGTATCCAACTGCAGAGCAGCGAAGTCAAAGACCTTGACCTCGAAGCCGGCCACTTCTACTCGGGTTCCAGCCAGGACAAAAACTCCCGCGACGGCGACCTGTTTGCAAACTATGCTGGCGTGAAAGCCAAAAGCATGGACTACTTCGGTGGCAAGTACGGCATTACCGACAACCTGTCCGCATCGCTGTATGGCGCCCAGCTGGAAGACATCTGGAACCAGTACTACGCCAACGTGAACCTCACCACTCCATTTGGTGGTGACACGTCGCTGAACACTGACTTCAACATCTATCGCACCACCGACACCGGTGATTCGAAAGCTGGTGACATCAGCAACACCGCATTCTCGCTGGCAACTGCTCTCTCGTTCCTGAAAGCGCACACCATCACCCTGGCCTTCCAAAAGGTTAATGGCGATACCCCGTTCGACTACGTCGGTATCGGCAAGAACAACCGCGGTGGCGACTCGATCTTCCTCGCCAACTCCATCCAGTACTCTGACTTCAACGCCCCTGGCGAGAAGTCTGCCCAGATCCGTTACGATCTGAAAATGGCTGAGTACGGCGTTCCAGGTCTGAGCTTCATGACCCGTTACGTGAAAGGTTGGGACATCGACGGTACCAACACCCCAGCAGGCAGCGCTTACACCGGCCTGTACGGTGAAGATGGCAAGCACAACGAAACCAACTTCGAAGCCAAGTACGTTGTTCAGTCTGGCCCGGCAAAAGATCTGTCCGTTCGCTTCCGTCAAGCTTGGCACTTTGCTAACGCCGACGAAGGTGAAGGCGACGTGAAAGAGTTCCGTGTGATCGTCGACTACCCACTGTCGATTTTGTAATCGCATCCAGTTAGTTTGCGGTAACAAATAAAAAAGGCCCATCTTCGGATGGGCCTTTTTGTTGCCTGCTTGTTGCTTACTGCACCGCAGATTCCTGCACCACACGAATCACCCGCTGTGGAAACGGGATATCGATACCGGCCGTTTTCAACCGGTCACGGGACTGTTCGTTAAACATGAACATCACATCCCAATAATCCGCCGTCTTCACCCACACTCGCAGGGAAACAGTGATCGAACTGTCGCCCAGGGTAGAAATGACGGCTTGCGGAGCCGGCTCAGCCAGGATGCGCTCATCCTTGGCCAGGTCCAGCAATACTTCACGGGCCTTCTGCAAGTCCGCTTCGTAATCCACGCCCACATCAAACACAACCTTGCGGGTGGGTTGACGGTTAGTGTTGGTGATAATGCCGTTCGACAAGTTGCCGTTCGGGACGATGATGGTCTTGTTATCGCCAGTGCGCAGTACGGTGTGGAAAATCTGAATGCTGTCGACCGTACCGGCAACACCTTGAGCTTCGATCCAGTCACCGATACGGAACGGACGGAACAACAGAATCAGCACGCCACCGGCGAAGTTCGCCAGGCTGCCCTGCAACGCCAGACCGATGGCCAGACCGGCCGCACCGATTGCAGCAACGAAGGAGGTGGTTTCGACACCGATCATCGACGCCACGCTGACGACCAGCAAGATCTTCAGAATAATGTTCGCCAGGCTGCTGATGAAGCCTTGCAGCGCCAGGTCGGCGTTACGCAACGCGATCAGGCCGCCCAGTTTCTGCGTCACTTTGTTGATCAACCACCAGCCGATGGCCAGGGTAATGATCGCCAGCAGCACCCGGCTGCCGTATTCCATGATCATCGGAATCCAGGCTTGGGACGCCTTGACCAGGTTGTCCACTTCAGCATTCAAGTCCATCTACATTCTCCTGATTTCCGGCCACACGGCACGCGAAAAAAATAAGCGGCAGAAAGGCTGCTCCCGTTCGGGGGCAGCCTTTCTGCCGCTGCTTGGGCCTCGGACGCCGAAAACGCCGAGAGGTTCCCGCCTGAGAAATCAGTCGCGGAAGTTGTTGAACTGCAACGGCATGTCGAACGTCTTGGCGCGCAGGGCTGCGATGGCTTCCTGCAGATCGTCACGTTTCTTGCCGGTAATGCGCACTTGCTCGCCCTGAATGGCGGCCTGCACCTTGAGCTTGGCGTCCTTGACGTGAGCGACGATTTTCTTCGCCAGCTCTTTGTCGATGCCTTCCTTGAGAACGGCTTCCTGCTTCATCAGCTTGCCCGACGCATAGGCATCCTTGACTTCAAGGCACTGCACGTCGATCTTGCGCTTGACCAGCGCCAGCTTGAGGATCTCAATCATTGCTTCGAGCTGGAAATCGGCTTCAGCGGTCAGGTTGACGGTCAGGTCCTTTTCCTTGAACTCGAAGGTGCCCTTGCCTTTCAGGTCATAACGACGATCGAGTTCCTTGACGGCGTTCTCGACCGCGTTGGTGACTTCGTGTTTGTCCAGTTCGGATACCACGTCGAACGACGGCATGTAATCTCTCCAATAAAGGGCGCGCTCGATCAAGATGGAGCACGCCTGGCTTGCGGTTAAAATCCGCGCTGATTATAACGGGTCTTTCCCATCATTCACTGCGAGCGTCCGATGCGCGCCTCAAACAGAGCAAAAAGCTGATGTCCACCACCTGGCATGTTCTGGGCGCCGGCAGCCTCGGCACTTTATGGGCCACGCGTCTGGCGCGGGCCGGGGTGCCGGTCCGGCTGATCGTGCGGGATGCGCCGCGCTTGCAGGCTTATCAGGCTGCGGGCGGCTTGACGCTGGTGGAGCACGGCGAAGCAACAACGTATGCCATCCCCGGCGAAACTACCGACAGCGATGAGCCGATCAACCGCCTGCTGGTGGCCTGCAAAGCCTACGATGCCGAGCAGGCCGTGGCCCGACTGGCGCCGCGCCTCGCGTCCGGCGCCGAATTGATTCTGTTGCAGAACGGCCTTGGCAGTCAGGACGCCGTTGCGGCGCAGGTGCCGCAAGCGCGCTGCATTTTTGCTTCGAGCACTGAAGGCGCGTATCGCGACGGTGACTGGCGCGTGGTATTCGCCGGTCACGGTTACACCTGGCTGGGGGATGCCGGTCATCCCGTGGCGCCGATCTGGCTGGATGACGTGAGCGCCGCCGGGATTCCCCACGAATGGAGCACCGACATTCTGACCCGGCTTTGGCGGAAACTGGCACTCAACTGCGCGATCAATCCACTGACGGTGTTGCACGATTGCCGCAATGGCGGCTTGCAGGACCATCATTGTGAAGTCGCGACCCTCTGCGGCGAACTGACCGAGCTGCTTGAACGCTGTGGCCAGCCGGCCGCCGCCGAAAACCTCCAGCCGGAAGTGGAACGGGTGATCCACGCCACCGCAGCCAATTTCTCGTCGATGTATCAGGACGTTGCGAATCAACGCCGTACCGAAATCAGTTATTTGTTGGGCTACGTCTGCAAAGTGGCTTCGCGACACCAACTGAACCTGCCGCACCTCAATCAGCTTGAATCACGGTTGATCGCCCATCTGCACAGCCTTGGATTGCCCAGCGACTGAGCAGCGGCTACGCTGGCCACTTGTTCCTTTTCAGCGATAAACCTGATGCCATTGCGCCAGCGCCTTGAAAACCTTCCCGTCGGCCAGAAACTGCTGGCCGCCCTGCTGGTGCTGTTGACCACCGTTTTGCTGGTCGCCAACCTGACCTTTATCAGCGCCGCGTACTACATTTCCCAGGAAAGCATGGCGCCCCAGGCCTTGCAGACCATCGGCCGACTGGTGTCCAACCCGAGCCTGGTGGCTGAAGCGCTGCAGTCACCACAAAATGCCGAGCGACTGCTCAATGAGCTCAACAGCTATTCACCGCTGCGCGCGGCAGCCCTGTATGACGGCAAGGGCGAAAGGCTGGCGCAGTTGCAACGTGGCGATCATTTGGGCCTGCCTGAGCGTTATCGCCACATCGAATCCTGGCAAGCCACCGAATTTCGCAGCAACCAAGTGATCACCCTGCCCCGCCCCGGCACCGCGCCCGGCCATCTGCTGCTGGTCGCCAGCAGCGAACTGCCGATGGCCTTCTACACCGGGACCCTGACGGCCAGCCTCGGCATTCTGATCTTCAGCGTGCTGTTATGGCTGGTGATCGCCCGGCAGATCAAACGCCTGATTACCCGGCCGATCCATCAACTCGAAGAGCTGTCCCGGCAAGTGACCCGGGAGGAGAACTACGCCCTGCGCGCCTCACGCGGCAACCATGACGAAATCGGCAGCCTGGCCGAGGCGTTCAACACCATGCTCTCGCGCATCGAGGCACGGGAGCAGCAACTCAAACGGGCACGGGACGAATCCCAGGCCGCTTACGATCAGGCCCAGGGCCTGGCCGAAGAAACCCGCCACACCAACCGCAAACTGGAACTCGAGGTCCAGGTGCGAAGCAAGATCGAGAAGAAACTCACCGGGTTCCAGAATTACCTCAACAGCATCATCGACTCCATGCCGTCGGCGCTGATCGCCCTCGACGAGCAGCTCTACGTGACGCAGTGGAATCAGGAGGCCAGCGCCCTCTCCGGCACACGCCTGGATGAAGCGCTGAATCAGCCGATCTTTCTTGCGTTCGAACCGCTCAAACCGTTTTTGCCTCAGCTCAAGCAAACCGTCGAGCAGCACACGGTGGCGAAGATCGAGCGCGTGACCTGGCTCAAGGACGATGAACCCAAGCATTACGCCCTGACCTTTTACCCGCTGATGGGCGGTGCCGGTCGTGGTGTGGTGATCCGCATCGACGACATCACCCAGCGCCTGTCGCTGGAGGAAATGATGGTGCAGTCGGAAAAAATGCTCTCGGTTGGCGGCCTCGCCGCCGGCATGGCCCACGAAATCAACAACCCGCTTGGCGCGATCCTGCACAACGTGCAGAACATTCGTCGACGCCTGTCCCCGGACTTGCCAAAAAACCTCGAACAGGCCGAACAAGTCGGCGTTGAGCTGGATACGGTCAACGAGTACCTGAAAGTACGTGAGGTGCCGCAGTTGCTCGACGGCATTCAACAGGCGGGCGCCCGGGCGGCGAAAATCGTCACCCACATGCTAAGCTTCAGCCGCCGCAGCACCCGGCAAATGGCGCCGTGCGATTTGCCGGCGCTGATCGATCAAGCCGTGGAAATCGCCGGCAACGACTTTGACCTGGCGATTGGCTTTGACTTCAAGGGTCAGGCGATCATTCGTCAGTTCGACCCCGCTCTGGGCCCCGTGCCCGGCACCGCCAACGAACTTGAGCAAGTGCTGCTCAACCTGCTGAAAAATGCCGCGCAAGCCATTCACCAGCGCGAGGACGGCTGCGAGCCGGGACGGATCATCCTGCGGACCCGACTCAATCCGCCGTGGGCGGAAATCCAGGTCGAGGACAATGGCATCGGCATGAGTGAGAGCGTGCGCAAACGCACCTTCGAACCCTTCTTCACCACCAAGGAAATCGGTCAGGGCACCGGGCTTGGCTTGTCGGTTTCGTATTTCATCATCACCAACAACCACAAGGGTCAGATGGAAGTGCAATCGACCCTGGGCCAGGGCACGTGTTTCACCTTGCGCCTGCCGTTGACGAGCACCCCGCTCGTTTCTCAAGAACTCAATCAGCTTTCGAGGTAACCATGGGCTTTCGCTTGTCGAAGATCTACACCCGCACCGGCGACAAAGGCGAAACCGGGCTGGGCGACGGCCGCCGCGTGCCCAAGGACCACCCGCGGATCGAAGCCATTGGCGAAGTCGATTCATTGAACAGCCAGGTCGGCGTGCTGTTGGCCGGGCTCGAAGCGGAACGTGAAAAGTTTCCCGGATTAAACGAAGTGATCGAGGTTTTGGCGCCTTGCCAGCATCGGTTGTTCGATCTCGGTGGCGAACTGGCCATGCCGGAATATCAGGCGTTGAAGGCGGCAGAAATCGAACGCCTGGAAGCGGCGATCGATGTGTGGAATGAAGAGCTGGGGCCCCTGGAGAACTTCATTCTGCCGGGCGGTTCGGCGCTGATTGCGCAAGCGCATGTGTGCCGAAGCCTGGCGCGCAGTGCCGAGCGCCGGTGTCAGCATTTGAATGCGCTTGAACCGTTGGCCGGGGTTGGCCTGGCGTACATCAATCGGTTGTCGGATCTGTTGTTTGTGGTGGCGCGGGTGATTGCCAGGCGCCAGGGGGTTGCGGAGATTTTGTGGCAGCCTGCTGCGAAACCCGGGGTTTAGCGGCACTCTTAAGGACGCCTTCGCGGGCAAGCCTCGCTCCTACTGAAGAATGCATATCCCTGTAGGAGCGAGGCTTGCCCGCGAATAGGCCTGTAGCTACACCAAAGAATCCGGCCAGAACGCCCGGATCCCCGCCACACCTTGGGCGCCTGCCGCCCAAGCCTGATCAACTTGCGCCGGTCCAACACCACCGAGCAAGAACACCGGCTTGCTGAAACCTTCGATCAACGTCGAAGCCTGCTCCCAACCCAGCGGCTGAGCCCCCGGATGCGTCAGGGTCGGCTGCACCGGCGACAGGGTCACAAAGTCCACGCCCATCTGCTCGGCCAGCGCCAGTTCCTCGGCGTTATGGCAGGACGCCGCCAACCAGCGCGACGCCGGCAGCGGACGACCGGCCGCTGCGTATTTGCGCAGCTGTGCCGAGGTGATGTGCCAACCGGCCGACGGGAAATCGCCCAACCATTCGAACGGCCCCTTGATCATCAACTGCGCCTTGCCGGCACACAGTCCGGCCGCGTCCACCGCCAGATCGCGGTATTTCGGGTCGTAGCCGTTGGGCGCCCGCAGCTGGATCAACTTGATGCCGTTGGCGATGGCTTTCTGAATACCGCGCAGCAGCGCAGGGGTTTCCAGATCTTCAGGCGTAATCAGGTAAGCCGCAGGCAATCGCGCCGCCGCAACGATTGGCTGGTTGGCGGCCGGAAACTCATAGCCCGGCAGATCACGCGGCGCCACCCATTCCAAAGGCTGGCCTTCGGCACCGTGAGGTTCGCCGGAAAAGTCCGAGACCTCCCAGACATCCAGCAACACTTGTTTGTCCGGGTAGTCATGGCGGACCTTGATCAGCGGTCGCGCGGCATTGACCACAATTCCCAGCTCTTCATGAAGCTCACGGGCCAGCGCAGTTTCCACGGATTCGTCGGCCTCGACCTTGCCACCCGGGAATTCCCAAAGACCGCCCTGATGCTGAGTGTCGGCGCGCCGGGCGATAAGGATCTTGCCGCTGCTATCGCGGATAACCGCGGCGGCTACGTGTACTCGTTTCACTGCCCGACCTCCTCCAGACCCGCCTTTTGCCAGGCCTTGAAGGCTGGCCATTGGTAGATCGTTTCGACGTAGGCCTCGTCCGCCACCGGCAATTTCACCTGGTAGGTGCGAAGGCGCACGGCAATGGGTGCGAAGAAGGCATCGGCCAGGGTCGCGCGGCCAAACAGGTATGGACCGGTTTCGGTCGCGGCTGCGCGGCACTCGGCCCACAACGCCAGCATGCGTTCGATGTCCGCCTGGACGTCAGCCGGGACCGGCGACAAAGGTGCGTCGCGGCTCAGGTCAAACGGCATGTTGCCGCGCATGGCGAAGAAGCCGGCGTGCATTTGTGCACAGGCCGAACGTGCCTGGGCGCGGGCCGCGACGTCTTTGGGCCAGAGGCCGGCATCAGGGAATTGTTCGGCCAGGTACTCGGCAATCGCCAGGGAATCGGCGATGGTGCCGTGCTCGGTTTTCAGCAACGGGACTTTGGCGGTCGGCGAATGCTTGAGCAACTGCTCGCGAGTGTCCGGCTGGTTCAGTTTGATCAATTCTTCGGTGTACGGGGCGCCGGCCAGGTCAAGGGCCAGGGCGCCGCGCAGGGACCAGGAGGAATGCAATTTGTCGCCGATGATCAGGTGGAGGCTCATGTTCGGGACCTTTTGATGAGGGGGGACAGGCCAGAATCTTTGGTGTCTGATCGGACCTCTTCGCGGGCAAGCCTCGCTCCTACAGGGATTGCGCGATCCTTGTAGGAGCGAGGCTTGCCCGCGAAAGCGATCTGTCTTACGTACGGTACTCGGCGTTGATCTTCACGTATTCGTGGGACAGGTCCGTGGTCCAGATGGTTTCGCTGCAATCGCCGCGACCCAGTTCGATACGGATGGTGATTTCTTCCTGCTGCATCACCGCTGCGCCCTGGGCTTCGGTGTAGGTCGATGCGCGGGCGCCACGGCTGGCGATGCAGACTTCGCCGAGGAACACGTCGATCTTGCTCACGTCCAGATTCGGTACGCCGGCACGGCCAACGGCAGCCAGGATGCGGCCCCAGTTCGGGTCGGATGCGAACAGCGCGGTCTTGATCAGCGGCGAGTGCGCCACGGTGTAGCCAACGTCCAGGCATTCCTGGTGATTGCCGCCGCCGTTGACTTCAACGGTGACGAACTTGGTCGCGCCTTCGCCGTCACGCACGATGGCCTGGGCCACGTCCATGCACACTTCGAACACAGCCTGTTTCAGCTTGGCGAACAGTTCACCACTGGCGGAGGTGATTTCCGGCAGTGCCGCCTGACCGGTAGCGATCAGCATGCAGCAGTCGTTGGTCGAGGTGTCGCCGTCGATGGTGATGCGGTTGAACGACTTGTTGGCGCCGTCCAGCAACAGGTTTTGCAACACGTCGCGGGAGACTTTGGCGTCGGTGGCGATGTAGCCGAGCATGGTCGCCATGTTCGGACGGATCATGCCTGCGCCTTTGCTGATGCCGGTAACGGTGATGGTCACGCCGTCATGCTGGAACTGGCGGCTGGCGCCCTTCGGCAGGGTATCGGTGGTCATGATGCCGGTGGCGGCAGCTTCCCAGTTGTTCACCGACAGGTCGTCGAGAGCGGCTTGCAGCGCGCCTTCGATTTTCTCGACCGGCAGCGGTTCGCCGATCACACCGGTGGAGTACGGCAGCACCAGACTGGCATCGACGCCAGTCAGCTCAGCCAGTTTCGCGCAGGTGCGCTCGGCGGCCGCCAGACCCGGTTCGCCGGTGCCAGCGTTGGCGTTGCCGGTGTTGGTCAGCAGGTAACGCACCGGACCTTGCACACGCTGCTTGGCCAGGATCACCGGAGCGGCGCAAAAGGCGTTCAGGGTAAACACGCCTGCCACGGTGGAACCTTCGGCGCAGCGCATGACCACGACATCCTTGCGTCCAGGACGCTTGATGCCGGCCGAGGCGATACCGAGTTCAAAACCGGCAACCGGGTGCAACGTTGGCAAAGGACCAAGACCAACAGCCATGAATGCGCTCCTTAATAAATGATGTCTGCACCGCTTTCAGGAAGAACGGTGGTGTAAATGGCAAAACGCCGCGACGGCTGATGCCGGTCGCGGCGCGGGTATTTCAGCGTATGAAACGGGTTTTACTGGATCTGCCCGTGGCAATGCTTGAACTTCTTGCCCGAACCGCAGTAGCACAGTTCGTTACGGCCCAGCTTCTGTTCGTTGCGAACCGGTGCGGTGGCGAGGGCTACATCGAGCTCTTCACCCAGCTGTTCCGGTTGATCAAGACCAGGTGCTTCAGCGTGCTCGAACTGCATGCGCGCCGCCAGTGCTTCGGCTTCCTGGCGCAGGCGTTGCTCTTCTTCGATCGGATCTTCGCGGCGGACCTGAACGTGCGACAGCACACGGATCGAGTCGCGCTTGATCGAATCCAGCAGCTCGGAGAACAGCGTGAACGACTCGCGCTTGTACTCTTGCTTCGGGTTCTTCTGCGCATAGCCACGCAAGTGAATGCCGTGACGCAGGTGGTCCATGGTCGACAGGTGGTCTTTCCACAAGTCGTCCAGCACGCGCAGCACGATTTGCTTCTCGAAGGTGCGCAGCGCGTCGGCGCCCGCCTGGTCTTCTTTCTCGTTGTACGCCGCGATGAGCTCCTGCATCAGCTTCTCGCGCAGGGTTTCTTCGTACAGGTGATCGTCTTCGTCGAGCCATTGCTGGATCGGCAGCGCCACACCGAAGTCGCTCTGCAACGCCGCTTCCAGACCCGCCACGTCCCACTGCTCAGGCAGCGACTGCGGTGGAATGTGAGCGCTGACGGTAGCGTTGAGTACGTCCTGACGGAAGTCGGCGATGGTTTCACCGATGTTGTCGGCGGCCAGCAACGTGTTGCGCATGTGATAGATCACTTTACGCTGTTCGTTGTTGACGTCATCGAACTCGAGCAGTTGTTTACGAATGTCGAAGTTGCGGCCTTCAACCTTGCGCTGAGCCTTCTCGATGGCGTTGGTCACCATGCGGTGCTCGATCGCTTCACCGGACTGCATGCCCAATGCTTTCATGAAGTTCTTCACCCGGTCAGAGGCGAAGATGCGCATCAGGCTGTCTTCCAGCGACAGGTAGAAACGGCTGGAACCGGCGTCACCCTGACGACCGGCACGACCACGCAACTGGTTGTCGATACGGCGCGATTCGTGACGTTCGGACGCAATCACCTGCAAGCCACCCGACTCCAGCACTTGCTGGTGACGCTTCTGCCAGTCGGCCTTGATCTGGGCAATCTGCTCCGGCGTCGGGTCTTCCAGAGACGCGACTTCCACTTCCCAGTTGCCGCCCAACAGAATGTCGGTACCACGACCGGCCATGTTGGTAGCGATGGTCAGTGCGCCTGGACGACCGGCCTGGGCAATGATTTCGGCTTCTTTTTCGTGGAACTTGGCGTTCAGGACCTTGTGTTCGATGCCTTCCTTCTGCAGCAGCGCAGACATGTGTTCGGAAGTTTCGATGGTTGCAGTACCCACCAGCACCGGACGGCCGTGAGTCATGCACTCCTTGATGTCGTTGATGATCGCCGCGTATTTCTCTTCGGCGGTCAGGAACACCAGGTCGTTGTAGTCTTTACGCGCCAAAGGCTTGTTCGGCGGGATCACCATGACCTGCAGGCCGTAGATCTGGTGGAATTCGAACGCTTCGGTGTCTGCGGTACCGGTCATGCCGGACAACTTGTTGTACAGACGGAAGTAGTTCTGGAACGTGGTCGACGCCAACGTCTGGCTTTCGGCCTGGATGTTCAGGTTTTCCTTGGCTTCGATGGCCTGGTGCAGGCCTTCGGACAAACGGCGACCCGGCATGGTACGACCGGTGTGTTCGTCGACCAGGACAACCTGACCGTCCTGCACGATGTATTCAACGTTGCGGTTGAACAATTTGTGCGCACGCAGGCCGGCATAGACGTGGGTCAGCAGGCCCAGGTTATGCGCCGAATACAGGCTCTCGCCTTCAGCCAGCAGGCCGACGCGGGTCAGCATGTCTTCGATGAACTGGTGACCGGCTTCGTTGAGTTCGACCTGACGGGTCTTCTCGTCGACGGTGTAATGGCCGGCTTTGGTGACTTCGCCTTCGACTTCTTCGACGTGCAATTGCAGCTGCGGGATCAGTTTGTTGATCTCGATGTACAGCTTCGAGCTGTCCTCGGCCTGACCGGAAATGATCAGCGGGGTACGGGCTTCGTCGATGAGGATGGAGTCGACTTCGTCGATCACGGCAAAGTTGAGTTCGCGCTGGAATTTTTCTTCCATGCTGAACGCCATGTTGTCGCGCAGGTAGTCGAAACCGAATTCGTTGTTGGTGCCGTAGGTGATGTCGGCGGCGTAGGCCTGACGTTTCTCTTCCGGCGGCTGGAAAGGTGTAACCACACCGACCGTCATGCCGAGGAATTCGTAGAGCGGACGCATCCAGTTGGCGTCACGGCGGGCCAGATAGTCGTTCACGGTAACAACGTGCACGCCTTTGCCGGACAGCGCGTTGAGGTAAACGCCCAGTGTGGCCACCAGGGTCTTGCCTTCACCGGTACGCATTTCCGCGATCATGCCTTCATGCAAGGTCATGCCGCCGATCAGCTGGACATCGAAGTGGCGCATACCCATGACGCGCTTGCCGGCTTCGCGGGCGACCGCAAAGGCTTCTGGCAGCAGCTTGTCGAGGGTTTCCCCTTTGGCGATGCGGGCCTTGAACTCATCCGTCTTGGCACGCAATTGATCGTCCGAAAGGGCCACCATTTGCTCTTCGAAGGCATTGACGAGTTGCACCGTCTTGAGCATGCGTTTGACTTCACGCTCGTTCTTGCTTCCAAAAAGTTTCTTTAACAAAGGCGCAAACATATCGGCAGGATCTTCCACACTAAAGGGATGGAGGGCGGCCCCGTGAGTCGCCCGTGCAGCCCTCATGGCCGCATGCGAACGAGCATTCTACCCGGAAACGATGGTGAGGAAAGTGGCGTTGTTCCACGATGCATGCACTGCGCTGTTACGGGGCTCACTTAAAATAAGGGCTTTTTGCTGAACTTCAAGCCACTGACGGCAGAAGTTACTTGTTGATTTAATGGGTAAAGCGCGCGCAAAGCAATGGGGCGGGCGCATCCAGTGCTTTCTGCTACCATGGCGGCTCTGTTACTTCAGGTGTCTGATCATGGCATTTCGCCCTCTTACGGCCAGAGCACCCGCCGTTCTGCTTCGCGAAGCCAAACCGCTGAAAGCCATTTTTGGCCATGCTCAACGCCTGGGTCATTTACAACGTCTGCTCGAAAGCCAATTGCAGCCCGCTGCGCGCGAGCATTGCCATGTGGCGTCGTGGCGCGAAGGCAGTTTATTGCTGATTGTCACTGACGGACATTGGGCAACGCGTCTGCGCTATCAACAGAAGCGTCTGCAACGGCAGTTGCAGATGTTTGATGAGTTCGCCAGCCTGACGCGGATTCTGTTCAAGGTGCAGCCGCCGACCGTTCAGCAAGGCGCGGCCGGGCATACCATCAGTTTGTCGACGGATGCGGGGGCGACGATCCAGGCTACGGCTGAGGGGATCAGTGATCCTAATCTCAGGGCTGCCCTCGAACGACTGGCCGCTCACGCCAAACCCAAGGATTGAAATCACCTGGACCTTGTAGGAGCGAGCGGTGCGGCGATCCGACTTGCCCGCGAAGCTTTTGGCGCCCTCAAGGGCCCCTTCGCGGGCAAGCCTCGCTCCTACAGGGCATGCACCCGTCAGGAAATTAGCGGCGTTTGCTGCCGCCGAGCAACGACCCCATCAACCCGCGCACCAGTTGCCGGCCAAGCTGATTGGCCGCCTGTCGCATCGCCGACTTCAGCGCCTGCCCTGCCGCCGTGCCGAGAAGCTCCCCGGCCTTGTCGGTGAAGCTCGGTTCTTCTGGCGCAGGTTTGCCCGGTGCCGCTTCGGGTTCCGGCGCCAGGCCTTTGCGCCCCATCAGCACTTCATAGGCCGATTCGCGATCCACCGGTTTGTCGTACCGCCCCTTGAACGGCGAGCCGGCGATCAGCAGCGTGCGCTCGGTTTCGCTCAGCGGCCCGATCCGTGATTGCGGCGGTGCCACCAGGACGCGCTGGACCATCTCTGGCGTGCCTTTGTCCTGCAATGTGCCGACCAGCGCCTCGCCGATCCCCAGTTCGGTCAGCACCGACAAGGCATCGAACGCCGGGTTCGGCCGGAAGCCCTCGGCCACCGCACGCAGGGACTTCTGCTCCTTGGCGGTGAACGCACGCAAACCATGCTGGATACGCAGGCCGAGCTGCGCCAGCACGTCATCCGGCAAGTCGCCCGGCGATTGGGTGACGAAATACACGCCCACGCCTTTCGAGCGAATCAGCCGTACCACTTGCTCCAGACGTTCCTGCAACGCCTTGGGCGTATCGGCAAACAATAAATGGGCTTCGTCGAAAAACAGCGCCAGCAGCGGTTTGTCGGCATCGCCGCGCTCCGGCAGTTGCTCGAACAGTTCAGCCAGCAGCCACAACAGGAACGTCGCGTAGACCTTCGGCGCTTCGTGCACCAGACGACTGGCATCGAGCAAGTGAATGCGCCCGCGCCCCTCGGCGGTCGGTTGCAGAATGTCTTCGAGTTGCAGCGCCGGCTCGCCGAACAAGGCCTCAGCACCTTGTTGCTCCAGGGTCGCCAATCGGCGCAACAAGGCCTGGCTGGAACCGGTGGTCATCAATGCGGCGTCATCGCCCAGCAATTCGGGGTGGTCGCGCAGGTGATTGAGCAGTGCCTTCAGGTCCTTCAAGTCCAGCAGCAACAGGCCTTCGCGGTCCGCCACTTTGAACGCGGCGTACAGCGCCGATTGCTGGCTGTCGGTCAACTCCAGCAGGGCGCCAATCAACAGCGGGCCCATTTCGCTCAAGGTGGTGCGCAAAGGATGACCGGACTGGCCGTGAATGTCCCACAAAGTGACCGGGTACGCCTGCGGCGTGTGATTCAGCCAGGGCATCCCGGCGATTCGCTCGGCGATCTTGCCCTGCGGGTTGCCGGCGGCACCGAGGCCGCAGAGGTCACCTTTGATGTCCGCTGCAAACACCGCCACGCCGGCATCGCTGAACGCTTCGGCCAGTCGTTGCAAGGTGACGGTCTTGCCGGTCCCGGTAGCGCCCGCGACCAGACCGTGACGGTTCGCCAGGCGCATGGCCTGGGCGATCGGTTGCCCCGCGAGATCGGCACCGATAACGAGTTGCGATGAATCAGGCATTTGGTCACCCATGGTTAATCTTTAATCCTGCACGGCCGATATAAAAGACTGAAAAGCTTCGGTAATCCCCCCAAGGAGAGGACGGAAATATCAGCTTGTTTTCATGACCGCCCACTGCGCGCTTCCTTATAAAAGCACGCCTTGGGCATTAAGACCTTAGCGGAACCCCAAGCCATGAACAAAAATCTGCGCTTCAGCCATAAAATCCTGCTTGCCGCCGCCCTCATCGTCATTGCCGCGTTCGCCTCGTTCACCCTGTACAACGACTATCTACAGCGCAACGCCATTCGCGAGGACCTGGACAAGAATCTGCAAAAAATGGGCAGCGTGACTGCCAACAATATCCAGACCTGGCTGACCGGGCGCAGTCTGCTGATCGAAAACCTCGCACAAAACGCCGCGCTGAACCCGGACATCGGCAACGTCGCCAAGCTGCTGGAGCAGAAGGCGGTGACGTCGACCTTCATGGGTGCTTACATTGGCAACAAGGATGGCACCTTCATCATCCGCCCGGACAGCAAAATGCCGGATGGCTATGATCCGCGCGCCCGCCCTTGGTACAAAAGCGCCCAAAGCACCAGCGGCTCGGCGCTGACCGAACCCTATATCGATCTGGCCTCTGGCCAACTGGTCATCTCCATCGTCAACAGTGTGCTCAAGGACGGTCAAAACATCGGTGTGGTCGGTGGTGACCTGAGCCTGCAAGTGATCGCCGACAGCCTGAATGCGCTGGACTTCGATGGCATGGGTTATGCGTTCCTGATCAGCGCCGACGGCAAGATCCTGGTGCACCCGGACAAAGCGCTGGTGATGAAATCCCTGGCTGAGTCGTACCCGAAAAATACACCGCGCATCAGCAGCGATTTCAGTGAAGTGGAAGTCGATGGCAAAACCCGCATCGTCACTTTCACCCCGATCAAAGGCCTGTCTTCCGTCAACTGGTACATCGGTCTGTCGGTGGATAAGGACAAAGCCTTCGCGAAACTCAGCGATTTCCGCGCCTCGGCGGTCGTTGCGACCGTCATCGCAGTTGCGATCATCATTGCCTTGCTGGGCATGCTGATCCGCATCCTGATCCAGCCGCTGCACGTCATGACCCGCGCCATGGCCGACATTGCCGACGGTGAGGGCGACCTGACCAAACGCCTGACTATCCAGAACAACGATGAATTCGGCCTCCTGGGCACCGCGTTCAACCGTTTCGTGGAGCGCATTCACGGTTCGATCCGCGAAGTGTCTTCGGCCACCGGCCAGGTCAACGAAGTGGCGTTGCGTGTAGTCGCGGCTTCCAACTCGTCGATGTACAACTCCGACCAGCAAGCTTCGCGCACCAGCAGCGTCGCCGCCGCGATCAATCAGCTCGGTGCCGCAGCCCAGGAAATCGCGCGCAATGCCGCCCAGGCGTCGAGCCAGGCCAGCGATGCCCGAAACCTCGCCGAAGACGGCCAACAGGTGGTGGATCGCAGCATTGTCGCGATGAACCAACTGTCGAGCATGCTGAGCGCTTCGAGCACCAACATCGAATCGCTGAACAGCAAAACCGTGAACATCGGGCAGATTCTCGAAGTGATCACCAGCATTTCCCAGCAAACCAACCTGCTGGCGCTGAACGCCGCGATCGAAGCGGCCCGTGCCGGTGAAGCCGGGCGTGGTTTTGCCGTGGTGGCCGATGAAGTGCGCAACCTGGCACACCGCACGCAGGAATCGGCGCAGCAGGTGCAGACCATGATCGAGGAGCTGCAAATCGGCGCCCGCGAGTCCGTCAGCACCATGAGCGACAGCCAGCGCCACAGTCAGGACAGCGTGGAAATCGCCAACCTGGCGGGCGAACGCCTGAACAGCGTGACGTTGCGCATTGGTGAGATCGACGGGATGAACCAGTCCGTGGCGACGGCAACCGAGGAACAGACGGCGGTGGTGGAATCGATCAACGTCGACATTACCGAGATCAATACGCTCAACCAGGAAGGGGTGGAGAACCTGCAATCGACGTTGCGGGCGTGTTCGGACCTGGAACAGCAGGCGGCGCGTCTCAAGCAGTTGGTCGGTAGTTTCCGGATCTGATGCGCTTCTGAGGGCCCCTTCGCGGGCAAGCCTCGCTCCTACAAGGTTTTACGTGAACCTGTAGGAGCGAGCGGTGCGGCGATCCGACTTGCCCGCGAAGACGGTCTGTAACACACCACAAAACCCCAGCCGAACATCTATTCTTCATAAAGGTCAACCAAGGGAGTACAACGGACCGGAGGGATGTTCATCGTGCACATCGCGGACATAACCATGTTCTACGCCCCTGCCAGCGGTGGCGTGCGCACGTATCTGGATGCAAAACACCGTCGTCTGGGCGTCAAGCCCGGCATTCGCCACAGCCTGCTGATCCCCGGTTCACACTTGAGCGAACAGGACGGCGTTTACACGGTTCCGGCCCCTGCCCTGCCCTTCGGCAAGGGTTATCGTTTCCCTCTCCGTCTCGCCCCTTGGCGAAATGTCCTTCAAGATTTGCAGCCCGATCTGATCGAGGTCGGCGACCCGTACCTCACAGCCTGGGCGGCGCTCGATGCCCGCCGCCAACTCGACGTGCCAGTGATCGGCTTCTATCACTCGGACTTGCCGCTGCTGGTCAGCAATCGCATGGGCAATTGGGTCACAACCAACGTCGAAGCGTATGTCAAAAAGCTCTACGGCAACTTCGACCGGGTCTTGGCGCCGAGCCGGATCATGGCCGACAAACTGACCAGCCTGGGCGTGAACAACGTTTTCGTCCAAACCCTGGGCGTCGACCTGCAAACCTTTCATCCCGATGCCCGGGATCCAAGCCTGCGCACGCAACTGGGCATCAATGAAAACACGCACCTGCTGATTTTTGCCGGGCGTGGTTCCAAGGAAAAAAACCTGCCGGTGTTGCTGGAATGCATGCGGCGCCTGGGACGGCGTTATCACCTGTTGCTGGTGGGGTCGTCGATGCCGGTCGTGGTCCCGGACAACGTCACCGTCATCCATGAGTTCTGCCCCGTCACGCAGGTGGCGAAGTTGATGGCCAGCGCCGATGCGCTGCTGCATGCCGGTGACCAGGAAACGTTTGGCCTGGTGATCCTCGAAGCCATGGCCAGCGGCATTCCGGTCGTAGCCGTGGCGGCGGGAGCCTTTGAAGAAATCATCAGCGCAGAATGCGGGCTGCTGTGCGCGCCGAACGACCCGGCGGCGATGGCCAATGCGGTGCGGGAGCTGTTCAGTTCAGGCAGTGCCGCGCTCGGCCAACAAGCACGCCTCCATGTCGAACGGCATTACTCGTGGGACGCGGTGGTCGACAGTCTGTTGGGCCACTATCACGCCGTCCTCGGCAATCAATGGCCGCTGGCCGCCAATGGTTGAGCCCATGAGCGCGCCCTGCCTGTTACTCGTGCTGCATGACGTCGCGCCGCACACCTGGGCCGATTACCAACCTTTTGTCGAAGCCGTCGACGCCTTGGGTGAAGTGCCAATGACCTGGCTGGTGGTGCCGGACTACCACAGACACAACGATCTGGAGGCACACCCGGGGTTGCGCCGCCTGCTGACCGGTCGTGTCGCCCGAGGTGACGAACTGGCGCTGCACGGCTATTTTCATTGTGATGACGAGCCGCCGCCCAACACGCCACGAGACTGGTTCATGCGCCGTATTTATACCCGTGAAGGCGAGTTCTACACGCTGTCGCAGGACGCGGCCCTCGCGCGTCTGCGCGCAGGTATCGAGCTGTTTCATCGCTATCACTGGCCGCTCGAAGGGTTCGTCGCTCCGGCCTGGTTGATGAGTGAAGGTACGCGCCGGGCCTTGCGCCAGTTACCCCTGAGTTACACCAGCGATCCACAGCATCTGTTTCGTCTACCGGATTTCACCCCGGTCGATGCGCCAGGACTGGTCTGGAGTGCGCGCAGCGCATGGCGGCGAGGTTTGTCGAAGCTCGTCAGCGATCAGCGCGAACAACGCTTGCGCGAGGCGCCGGTGATTCGTCTGGGCCTGCACCCGGTGGACATGCGTCATCGGTTCGCGCGCGATTACTGGCTGCACACCCTCAAGCGATTACTCGACCAAGGCCGCATGCCGATGACCAAGGCTGGTTGGCTGGCGCTGCACAGCGACCGTGTCGGTCGCGCCGCATGAGCCGGGGGATTCTGCTGTTTGTCGCGCTGCTCGCGGCGGTGCTGATTCCGCTGCTGCTGGGTGGCAACCAGACCTGGTCGCGATTGCAAAGCTTTCCACTGAGCTGGTTGCTGATCATGTTCGGCATGATCCTGCTGTGCTGGGTGGTGAACACGATGCGCTTGCGCCTGTTGCTGGGTGATGAGCGCGACAAGGTCAGCCCGGTCAAAAGCCTCGGCGTGGTGATGGCCGCCGAGTTCGCCTACTGCGCCACACCGGGCGGCAGCGGTGGACCGCTGACCATCATGGCGCTGCTGGCCCGCAACGGGGTGCGCCCGGCACGGGGCAGCGCGGTTTTCGCCATGGATCAACTCAGCGATCTGCTGTTCTTTCTCTGCGCATTAAGCGGGATTCTGATTTATGCGCTGTTCCAGCATCTCAGTGAACGCATGGAGTGGCTATTGACCGTCAGTGCGATATCGATGTTCGGCGGGCTGCTTAGTTGTGTGGTGATCGCGCGCTACCATCGGCTGCTGATTCGCCTGAGCGGGCGGCTGCTCGCACGTCTCAATGTAAAAGGCACCACGCGCCTGCGCTGGGCGCGAAAACTCCTGCACTTTCTTGCGGCGTTCACTGACACGCTGAAGTTGCCCTTTCGGACTTTGATCAAGGTGTTTGCCCTGACCTGTGTGCATTGGGTGCTGCGCTATAGCGTGTTGTACCTGGCGTTGCGCGGGCTTGGCGCGGATTTGCAGTGGGCCTGGAGCTTTTTGATTCAGATGCTTTCGCTGAGTGCGGGGCAGTTCAGCCTGTTGCCGGGGGGCGCCGGGGCGGCGGAATTGACCTCGGCTGCATTGCTGGCGCCCATGGTGGGGAAATCTACTGCGGCGGCGGCGATTTTGATTTGGCGGGCGGTGACTTATTACTTTTATCTGGTGGTGGGGGGGCCGGTGTTTTTGTTGATGGTTGGGCGGCCGTTGTTGAAGAAGTTGATGAGGTTTAGGCAGGCTTAGTTTTTGGGTTGTGTGTATATCCGTTGCTGCGGTAACGGCGGCTTATGGTTTCGCTTTTACAGCGAGTCACTTTGGAAAAGCCCCAAAGTAACCAAAGGGCTCTTGCCCCTTTCGTTCGGTGCCTCGCTAAGGCTCGGCATCCCCTCGCTCCGGTCCTGCTCCGTGGGCCCGCCGCCATCGGCCATCCATGGCCGGGGGCGGCTAACCCGGCATCCATGCCGGGTTGCCCACTGCGCAGAACCTCCACTCGGCCTCTCGAGGGGGCGACTACCGCCACAGCCGCCGAGGCGGCCTGAAAGCCGACCTGGCTCTTCGGTTGTTCGCGTTGTCCTTCTTTGATGCGTTCACTTATTCCGGACTGTGCACCACTCCCCTGTAGGAGCCGGCTTGCTGGCGATAGCGGTGGGTCAGCCGACGCATTTATTGACTGGAAGGGCGCCATCGCCAGCAAGCCGGCTCCTACACGGAATTGGGTTCACACGACTCAAAATTGTAGGAGCTGGCTTGCCGGCGATGGACGTCAACGATAACGCGGGCTGTCTGAATGAACGCGTTGTCCGGACGTTTTTCGCGGGCAAGCCTCGCTCCTACAGGGAATCGCGTTTGCTTTTGATTTCCACCACTCATCAGGCCGAGCGTTAGCTCGCCTTCCGCTTTTGATCTGGACGCACCGCCCCCTCGAGAGGCCGAGTGGAGGTTCTGCGCAGTGGGCAACCCGGCATGGATGCCGGGTTAGCCGCCCCCGGCCATGGATGGCCGATGGCGGCGGGCCCACGGAGCAGGACCGGAGCGAGGGCATGCCGAGCCATGGCGAGGCACCGAACGAAAGGGGCAAGAGCCTTTTGGTTACTTTGGGGCTTTTCCAAAGTGACTCGCCGTAAGGGCGAAACCAATAGCCGCCGTTACCAAAGAAACGGATATGCACACAATCAAAACGAGCGAACGCCAGACCTCAAGACCGCTTCGCCGGCAAGCCAACTCCTACAAGCTCAGGCTCAGGATTCAACTGCTCCCACAACTCCGCCGCACCGGGAAATTCCGTGCCGTCTTCGGCACTCATATCATCCGGATCATAACGGCTCAAACACCCCTCCCCCAATGTCGCGGGAGCCTTGGAAGTAGCTTTGTCCAGTGGATCAGCCATGGTCATGTCCTCAGTGCAGAAACGGCGAAGGGCCTGGAACGATTGAACGCCCAGGCCCTTCGAATTTCAACCGCGTCGTGTGACGGTCAGAACACTACAGTCTTATTACCGTGCACCAGCACCCGATCTTCCAGGTGATAACGCAGACCGCGAGCCAACACCATTTTCTCGACATCGCGACCGAAACGCACCATGTCTTCGATGCTGTCACTGTGGCTGACACGCACAACGTCTTGCTCGATGATCGGGCCAGCGTCCAGCTCTTCGGTCACGTAGTGGCACGTCGCACCGATCAACTTCACCCCACGCATGGAAGCCTGGTGATACGGCTTCGCGCCGACGAACGACGGCAGGAAGCTGTGGTGAATGTTGATGACCTTGTGCGCATACTCGCTGCACAACTCGGGCGGCAGGATTTGCATGTAGCGGGCAAGTACCACCACTTCGGCATCGTGCTGTTTGACCAGGCGCGAGACTTCGGCAAACGCCGGCTCTTTATCCTGCGGATTGACCGGTACGTGATAGTAAGGAATGCCGTGCCACTCAACCATGCTGCGCAAATCATCATGGTTGGAAATCACACAGGAGATTTCGCAATCCAGTTCATCGCTGTGCCAGCGGTGCAGCAAGTCGGCCAGGCAATGGGACTCACGGCTTGCCATCAACACCACGCGCTTCTTCTGCGCGGTATCGGTAATGCGCCAGTTCATCGAGAACTCTTCGGCAATCGGCGCGAACGCCTCGCGGAAAGCCTCGATACCAAAAGGCAGCGAGTCGGCACGAATTTCGTGACGCATGAAAAACCAGCCACTGAGATTGTCCGAGTGGTGGCTCGCTTCAGTGATCCAGCCGTTATGTGACGCCAGAAAGTTACTGACTTTAGCAACGATGCCGACGCGGTCCGGGCAAGCAATCACCAGCCGAAAAGTGCGCATGAGGGGGAAACTCCAGAACTTCGCAAAGGCCGCCATTCTAGCGATTGCGCAAAAAAACTGCAGTATAGATGACACCTCGCGTTGCACGAAGGCCGGTGGCACAAGCGTTGAGGGCTGTCGGTTACCTGCGCGATGGTGATCCTGTCAGCATTCTTCAAGCATTCAATTGTGAATATCTGTGATACCTGCGTCACACTATTTAACTGTACATCCAATTTGCGCCCTATTCATCGCAACTAATTTAAATAAACCCCGGTTAAATGTTTACTTGATGAAACACCCTGACTATTATTGCCGCACTGTCCCCTGCCATCCAACGCACAACATAAGGTAGTCCCCATGTCCTTGATCAACGAATATCGTGCCACCGAAGAAGCTATCAAAGAGCTGCAAGCCCGTTTGAAGAACCTGTCCCAAGACGACAAACTGCAAACCGAGCTGGAATTCGAAGGCAAACTGCGCACCCTGATGGGCGAATACTCCAAGTCCCTGCGCGACATCATTGCGCTGTTGGATCCAGAATCCAAAACCAAAGCACCACGCGGCGGCGCAGTAAAAACTACTGGCACCAAGCGTGCTCGCAAAGTTAAACAATACAAAAACCCGCACAACGGCGAAGTCATCGAAACCAAAGGTGGCAACCACAAAACTCTGAAAGAGTGGAAAGCCAAGTGGGGCGGCGACGTGGTTGAAGGCTGGGCTACCCTGCTGGGCTAAGCCGCAAAGCTTGTCGCAGACCCATCCGCGACAAAAAAGAACGCCAGCAATCGCTGGCGTTTTTTTATGCCCGAGATTCAGGCCCGTGCATTTTCATTTTCAAAGATTCAAACGTTTGCGCAATGCCTGGACATAATTGTTCCACTCATTGAGCACCTCTTGCTGGAATGGCGTCGCAGTAATGTTCAATTGGGCTGCAGCTTCTACAAATGCTTCCAGGGTATTGGGCGCCCCGCACTCGGGCGCTGACAAACGTTGCTGACAGAATACTCGCCAGCGTTCTTGCTCTTCGAAACTCAACGTTTCGGGAAAGTTACGTGCGCGATATCGAAACAATAATTCAGGCAAACGTTCATCATCGAAAGGCCATTGCTCTTGCGCTAATTGCGCCGGGTCAGCCGCCCGGACTTGCTCACAAAGACGCCGGTCCCGATCACCGATAAAACCATCGTATAACTGTTGTTCAGGGTCTTGGCTCTGAGCGAAATCCTCTCGGGCATAAATGGCCTGAACTTTATCTCGCCAAATTGTTTGTGCGGCACTTAGCCGCAGCGTGCGCTCCTGATAAAGCGCCATATCCAGCCCCAGTCGTTGCTGATCATCGGGACGAAGCACCGACAACGGCGCCACCACCGGGCATTTGTTGATGTGGATGAGTTTGAGCGGCACCGGCAGTTCGCCTTCGGCCAGTTCATCACGACGGGTATACAAACGCTGGCGCAAGGTCTCGGCATCCAGGTCGAGCAACCCCTGGGGATCCAGATGCAGGTCACAGACAATCAGCGCGTTCTTGTTGCGCGGATGCCAGGCCAGCGGCAACACCACGCCGACATAACTGCGTGCCGCCGAAAAACGCCCGGAAATGTGCACCATCGGCTGCAACAGCCGAATCTGATCCATCACCTTTTGTTTGCTGCGCAACTGAAACAGCCAGTCGTAGAGCTTCGGCTGTTTTTCCCGGATCAGACGTGCCAGTGCGATGGTCGCGCGAACGTCCGACAGCGCTTCGTGAGCATTGCCGTGATCGATGCCGTTGGCGGCGGTCAGGCGTTCGAGTTTGAGCGTCACCCGTCCTTCATCGTCCGTCGGCCAAACCAGGCCATCGGGCCGCAAGGCATACGCCGCACGCACCACATCGATCAGGTCCCAGCGACTGTTACCGCCCTGCCACTCGCGGGCATAGGGGTCGAAGAAATTTCGGTACAGGCTGTAACGAGTCATCTCGTCGTCGAAACGCAAGGTGTTGTAACCCGCACCACAAGTGCCCGGTGCCGCCAGTTGCGCGTGAACCCGAGTCATGAAATCGGCTTCGCTCAAACCGTGTTCGGTCAGTTGGCCCGGCGTGATACCGGTGATCGCGCAGGCCGCCGGATGCGGCAGGATGTCTTCACTGGGCTGGCAATAAAGATTGACCGGCTCGTCTATGACATTGAGATCAAAGTCAGTGCGCAGCCCCGCCACTTGCAGCGGACGGTCGCAACGCGGGTTGATGCCGGTGGTTTCATAGTCGTACCAGAAGATCGAGGTCACGGGCTATTCCTGAACTGAAGATCGGCGAAGTCTAGGCGTTCACATCCCGCCCCGGCCAGTAATCTTGCATTCAATCACCGATGACCACGCACCGTGCAATACATAGTTATGTCGTTCCCCCCCGTGAGGCTGCTAGCATCGGACACACAGAGAATCCCGATCAGGCCACATCATCAGGTTGCCCATGCTCGAGACCACAGCACTGCAAAGGAAAGCGACGCTGTCCCCGCCACTGGATACGCGGTATCAGGTTGAAACGCCGGAAGGCATCGACTTGCCACTGCGCCCGGCCGGGTTGATGGTCCGTGCGCTGGCGTTCTCCATCGACCTCGGGCTGCGCGGGCTGATTCTGGGTCTGCTGTTTATCGTCCTCGCGTTTCTGGGGAAACTCGGCGCCGGGCTGGGCTCGATCCTGCTGTTCGCAGTGAGCTGGTGGTACATGGTGTTGTTCGAAGTGCTCAATCAGGGACGCTCGCCGGGCAAGCAATGGATGGGCCTGCGGGTGGTGCAGGATGACGGCACGCCGATCGGCTGGTCCGCTTCGCTGTTGCGCAACCTGCTGCGATTTGTCGATTTGTTGCCGTTCGGCTATTTCCTCGGCGCCATCAGTTGCCTGCAACACCCCAGCTTCAAACGCCTCGGCGACCTGGCCGCCGGCACGCTGGTCATCTACCGCGAACAGCCGCTCACCCGACCGCAAGTGCCCGACGCCGAACCGCGACGTCCGGCCTTCGCCATGACGCTGACCGAGCAACGCGCCATCCTAGGGTTTGCCGAACGCCAGGGTGAACTCTCCGAAGCGCGGGTCAATGAACTTGCCTCTATCCTCGCCCAACCGTTGAACGTCCCAGCGCCACGGGCGGTGGCGGAACTCAACGGCATCGCCCGCGGCTTGTTGGGCCCCGCATGAAGCAAAGTCTTTTCGAGAATCGCCACAAGGCTGAATGGGCGCAGTTTTCCCTCATGCTCGACAGTCTGGAGCGCAACAAAGACACCTCACGTGTCGCCAGTTTTGCGAAAGACTATCGCCGGCTCTGCCAGCACCTGGCGTTGGCTCAGGAACGTGGATACAGCAGTTTCCTGATCGACTCGTTGCAGCAACAGGTCCTGCGCGGGCATCAACAACTTTATCGACATCGCAGCCGCCTGGGTGCCAATGTGCTCGGTTTCATCCTCGCGGATTTTCCGCGGCTGGTGCGCGAACAGTGGCGCTTCGTGCTGGCCGCCAGCCTGATGTTTTTCGGCAGCCTGATCGGCTTCGCGCTGCTGGTGTATCTGTTCCCGGACCTGGTCTACAACCTGATCCCGGCACAACAGGTCAGCGACATGCAAAGCATGTACGACCCCAACGCCGGACACCTGGGTCGCTCCGCGGAACGGGCGGCCAGTGAAGACTGGGTGATGTTCGGCTTCTACATCATGCACAACATCGGCATCGCTTTTCAGACGTTCGCCAGCGGTTTGCTGTTTGGCCTGGGCAGCGCGTTTTTCCTGTTCTTCAATGGCTTGATGATCGGCGCGGTGGCCGGGCACCTGACACAGATCGGCTACGGGCAAACCTTCTGGTCGTTCGTGATCGGCCACGGTGCTTTCGAACTCAGTGCCATTGCCCTGGCGGGTGCCGCCGGCCTGCAACTGGGCTGGGCATTGATCGCACCGGGGCGCCTGCCACGCGCCGAAGCGTTGCGAGTCGCGGCGCGCAAAAGCGTATTACTGATTTGCGGGGTCATGCTGTTTCTGTTGATCGCTGCATTTATCGAAGCCTACTGGTCATCCATGACCGGGCCGGCGCCGATGACCAAGTATCTGGTCGGCGCGATGCTGTGGTTTTTGGTAGCAATGTATCTGCTGTTTGCCGGACGGACTCGTCATGCGCCTGAGTGACGCGACCGTGGTGATCCGCCCTCGAACAACCTGGGAAGCCATGGACCTCGGCGTCCTGCTGAGCCAGCGGCACCAACGCCTGTTGATGACCAGTTGGGCCATCGTGACCTTGCCGGTTTTCGCCATGCTCACCTTGTTGTTGTGGGATTCACCGTCCCTCGCCGCCTTCATTTTCTGGTGGCTGAAACCGGCGTTCGAACGCCTGCCGCTGTACATCCTGTCCAAAGCCATGTTCGGTGAAACGCCCACCTTGAAACAGGCGCTGCGCCAATGGCCGCGACTGCTCAAGCCACAACTGCTCGCCAGTCTGACCTGGCGACGCTTGAGTCTGAGTCGCAGTTTCCTGATGCCGGTGGTGCAACTCGAAGGCCTGAGTGGGCAAGCGCGGCAACAGCGCTTGCAGGTGCTGTTGCAACGCGACGGCGGCGCGGCGCGCTGGCTGACGATCATCGGCGTACATCTGGAAAGTGCACTATGGGTCGGCCTGATGGTGCTGTTTTATCTGTTCCTGCCGCAACAGGTTGAATTGGACTGGAGCTGGCAAACGCTGCTGTCCGCCGCCACACAAGACTGGCGCTGGCTGGAACACCTGACCAACGTGTTTTACGTGTTGGTGCTCGTGGTGTGGGAACCGGTTTACGTGGCCTGCGGCTTCAGCCTTTATCTGAACCGGCGCACGGTGCTGGAGGCCTGGGATATCGAGTTGGTGTTCCGTCGTCTGCGTCAACGTCTGAGCAGTACCGCCGTCGCCCTGCTGCTGGCGGCATTTTTGCTGATGCCAGCGGCGCAAACCGTGTGGGCCGCCGAGCCCGCAATCTCACCGGACAGCCCGCGTCTGCTGGACCAGCCGCTGACCAGCCAGGCGTCCCGGGACAGCATCAAGGCGATCCTCGATCAGCCGCCATTCAAGAACAAGGAAACGGTCACCCGCTATCGTTTTGGCGGCGAAGACAAACCGGCCGCCGAAACCCCGGACGATGGCAAGGCCCCCGAGTGGCTGAAGGCGCTGCTCAAGTTGCTGGATAACCAGCGTTTCGGTGCATTGGCCACCCTGATTGAAGTGCTGCTGTGGGGTACGGTGATCGGGGTCATCAGTTTGTTGATCTGGCGTTACCGCGACTGGTTGCAGGCGTTCGTCAGTCGCCGACCGAGGTTGCCGCGCAAAATTGCACGGCCGCTGCCACAGCAAGCATTCGGCCTGGACCTCAACCGTGAAACCCTGCCTGCCGACATCGCCGCCAGTGCGGAAAGCCTCTGGCAAACCAACCCGCGTGAAGCTCTCGGATTGCTTTATCGCGCCCTGCTCAGTCACTTGCTGCACGACTACAACATGGCGCTGAAACCGGCCGACACCGAGGGCGAAGTGCTGGAGCGCGTTGAGCACCTGCAGCAACCCGCGCTGCTGACTTTCAGCAAAAAACTGACGGGGCACTGGCAGAACATGGCCTACGGGCATCGCCTGCCCCCCGCGCACGTGCAACAGGAACTCTGTGATGGCTGGCGGGCGCTGTTCGGCCCGGGAGCGGCGCATTGAACCGGCGTCTCTGGCTGGCGGTCGGCGTGTTCATCGCGGTGCTATTGGCTGCGCTGAGTGTTTATCTGTTTTTCAAGGCAACGCCCTATCAGGCAGACATCGATCACGGCCCTTCGCCCGAAGCCCAGGCCAACCCTTATCTGGCCGCCGAACACTTCCTGCGCAAACAGGGCCTGACCGTCGGCCATGCCAACAGCCTCGACGTGCTGCCGACGCTGGACCCGCACCAGCACAGCCTGTTGTTGCTCGGCGACCGGTACAACATGACGCCACGGCAGATTGACCAAGTGATGAACTGGACCCGCGCCGGTGGGCGCCTGTTGTTCATCGCCGAATCACTGTGGGATGAAAAAACCGGCCAAAGCAATGACCTGCTGCTCGACCGGGTGCAGGTGCACCAGTCACTGAGCAAAGACCTCAAGGACCCGCCACCCGCTACCGGTGAGGATCCTTACCCCAACCTGACCAAACTGTATCTTGAGGATGAAGACGCCCCGGCCTACGCCACCTTCGATACCGCGTTCCATCTCGAAGACCCGAACAATCTCGCGCAAGCCTGGGCCAACAGCGGCAAGGCCACGCACATGATGCAGCTCAACCAAGGGCTGGGCTCGATCATCGTGGTCACTGACGCCGACCTGTGGAAAACCCCGGCCATCGACCAGTACGACAATGCCTGGCTGCTCTGGTACCTGACCGCGGACACCCAGGTGACGCTGCTGTTCAACACCGATCACGACAGCTTGCTGACCTTGTTGCTGCGCTATTTCCCCCAGGCATTGGTCGCACTCATCGCCCTGATCGGCCTTGGCCTCTGGCATGTCGGTGTGCGCCACGGTCCATTGATTGAACCGGCGCCGAGAGCCCGTCGACAACTTCAGGAACACCTGCGTGCCAGCGCCGATTTCATCTTGCGCCGCAGCGGTCAGGACAGTCTGCTGCAAGCCTTGCAGCAAGACATCCTGCGCCGGGTACGGCGTCGTCATCCCGGTTTTGATCAACTCGGCGTCGCCGAACAATGGCTGGTGCTCGCACGCCTGACCGGCCAACCCACACGCGCTATCAGCCAGGCCATGAGCCCGCGACCGAAGCAACGGCTGTCCAGCGTTGAATTCAGCCGTCAGGTCGCCCACCTGCAAACCTTGAGGAACGCCTTATGAGTGAACAGATCGAGCCCGGCGCACCGAGCCATGCCGAGCAGCAACGCCAGCGCGCCAGTTATCTGGCCCAAGCGATAAGAGTTGAATTGCAAAAAGCCGTGATCGGCCAGAACACGGTGATCGATGACGTACTCACCGCGTTGATTGCCGGCGGTCATGTGCTGCTCGAAGGCGTGCCGGGGCTGGGCAAGACCTTGTTGGTGCGCGCCCTCGCCCGCTGCTTCGGTGGCGAATTCGCGCGCATTCAGTTCACCCCGGACCTGATGCCCAGCGATGTCACCGGCCACGCGGTGTACGACCTGCAAACCGAGCAATTCAAACTGCGCAAAGGGCCGCTGTTCACCAACCTGCTGCTCGCCGACGAAATCAACCGCGCCCCGGCGAAAACCCAGGCGGCGCTGCTCGAAGCCATGCAGGAACGACAAGTCACCCTCGAAGGCCGCGCCCTGCCCATCGCGCAACCGTTCATGGTGCTCGCCACGCAAAACCCCATCGAACAGGAAGGCACTTACCCGCTGCCGGAAGCCGAGCTCGACCGCTTCATGCTCAAGGTGCGCATGGACTACCCCGACGCCGAACAAGAGCTGAACATGGTGCGTCAGGTCAGCCGTTCGACCCGGGCCGACATGCTCGATGTGCAACCACTGCGCACCGTGTTGCAAGCCAAGGACGTGTTGGCCTTGCAACGTATCGCCAGTGATTTGCCGCTGGACGATCAGGTCCTCGACTACGCCGTACGCCTGGCCCGCACCACCCGCAGTTGGCCCGGCCTGACCCTCGGCGCCGGGCCTCGGGCCTCCATCGCACTGGTGCGCTGCGCACGAGCACGCGCCTTGTTGCGCGGCGGCGAATTTGTGATTCCGGATGACATCAAGAGCTGCGCGCTGGCCGTGTTGCGCCATCGCGTACGCATCGCACCGGAGCTGGATATCGAAGGGCTGGAGGTCGATCACGTACTGCGGCAACTGCTCGATCAAGTGCCGGCGCCACGTCTGTGAAACCCTCGCGCCTGCTGCTGGTCTGGCTCGCAATCCTGCTGGCCATCGGCATCGTGCTGGGCACCTTGCGCGCACTGGACATTGCGCTGCCCTCAAGCCTGTTGTCGATCCAATGGGGTTTATTGCTGGCGCTACTGGCCCTGGCAATACTCGATGCTTTGCGCCTCACGCGCCTGCACTCGCCCCGGATAACACGACAAATGCCCGGCAGCCTGGCCCTCGGTCGCTGGAGCGAAGTCCGACTGGAGGTTCAGCACAACTTTCCCCAACCACTGACGATCCGGATTTTCGACCACGTCCCCGACGGCCTGAACTTCGAAAACCTCCCCCTGTCAGTCGAACTTCAGCCCGGTCAGCACAGCCAGGTCGGCTATCGCCTGCGCCCGCTCAAGCGTGGCCACTTCAGCTTCGATCACTGCGAAATCAACCTGCCCAGCCCATTGGGCCTGTGGTCCGGCAAACGGCTTCTGAGCGTCACCGACCACACCCGCGTCTACCCCGACTTCGCCCGCCTCTACGGCGGCCAACTGCTGGCGGTGGACAACTGGCTCAGCCAGCTCGGCGTACGCCAGCGGCAACGACGCGGCCTGGGTATGGAGTTTCATCAGCTACGGGAATTTCGCGAAGGCGACAGCCTGCGCCAGATCGACTGGAAAGCCACTGCCCGGCAACGCACACCGATTGCCCGGGAGTATCAGGACGAACGCGATCAGCAGATCATTTTCATGCTCGATTGCGGAAGGCACATGCGCAGTCACGACGGCGAACTGGCGCATTTCGATCATGCGCTGAATGCGTGCCTGCTGTTGAGTTACGTGGCGTTGCGCCAGGGCGATGCGGTGGGCCTGAGCACCTTTGCCAGCGATCAACCGCGTTATCTCGCCCCGGTGAAAGGTGCCGGTCAGCTCAACGTATTGCTCAACACGGTCTACGACCTGAACAGCACTCAACGCAGCGCTGACTATCAGGCCGCTACAACCCAATTGCTGGCTCGGCAAAAACGGCGGTGCCTGGTGGTTGTAGTGACCAACCTGCGGGACGAAGACGATGAGGAATTGCTCACCGCCGTCAGTCGCCTGGGTAAGCAGCATCGAGTGTTGGTCGCCAGCCTCAGGGAAGACGTGCTCGACACGCTGCGCCAGTCACCGGTGCAAACGTTGAACGAAGCGCTGACGTATTGCGGGACTGTGGATTACTTGAATGCGCGGGCCGAACTCCATGAGCGGTTGGACGCTCATGGAGTGCCGGTGGTGGATGCGCTGCCCGGTGAACTGGGGGCGGCGTTGGTGACGCGTTATATGAGCTGGAAGAAAGCAGGGATGAGTTAACCGATTGTCATGCCTTGCCCCTCATCTACCTGCCATCATCAACGTTTATGCAACACGCAAACTCAGGCTGGCACTCCATAATCCCTTTCGTCAACCTTGATGTTTGTCAACTTAAGAGGCTCCAGATGCAGGTCCACTCTAATGTCAGTCATGCGCAATCCCGACGAGCCACCTACATCAGAACCCTGAAGCTGCAGAGTAATATTTTTGTCGGCTGCCACCACATCCCTGATCCCATAAGAAGGATAGAAACGCCAGTCGGCTAGCGGCTGCCTGGGGTCTTTTCCGCTCAAATCAATAAAATCAAACTTCCCCTCTCCGGTTACAATCTCCACCCCGGCGCCGTTGCCTTCCCCATAGTTTTCATACTGAAAGGAAATCTTATAGCTTGCCCCCTTCAGTTGCTCTTCAGTGAAGATCGCCGTATCGAATGCCTGAGAAACACCAGCGCTCTCGTTCATTATCAGGTAGTTACCAAAAGCAGGATCCCCGCGTACCTGCACGTTCCCGACGTTATCGTGCGTCCAATAACTTTTCCAATCTGCGGGGAATCTGTGAGCTTTAATCAGATTACGCCCCTGGATTTCGATTTCGCTCATGATGATTTCACCTCTATTGATCCATGGTTGTCGATTCAGTCCACTGCCTTTCATTCCGTTTGCCAGCGATCAGGGCCGTGTCACTCTCAATCGCCCAGCTTGTCCAGCACCGCCTCGGTGTAAGCAGTGCCACCGGCCTTCGCGAGATAACGCACGTGCACAATGATGTCCGTCAGACTGTTGATCAGTTTTGCCTGGTCAACTGATTCTGGTCGTGGGAACGCGAGCCGCCAAAGCGAAACACAGCCAGTCCCCTCAAACGGTAGATAGCGTTCGTCACCGAAATTCAGCTGATGCATACCGGGATCGTCAACTCCATGGTTGACCCCTATTTGCTGGTGGCTGCGCGGGTTGAGCAAAATATCGTGGGGCGGCATTTTGTTTTCTTCGGGGTTATAAAAATAACCAAGCGATTCGATGTTGGCTTTGAGTACCGTGGCGCTACTGATTTGCGTCAGGGTTGCGCGAACATCCTGATACGGACCCAGCACCGCCGGAAATGACACAGAAACGGTGATGATCTGTCGGCAGTAATGGCCGGGGTAATCGCTGTCGAACATCTGCTGGGTGAGTGCGAAATCAAGTTTTCCGTCCTTAAGATCCTTGATCACGTCGTCCCAGGTTGTTGCCAGTGTGTACTTGCCTTGCTCGAACAGCTGACGCAATGAAATCGTCTTGGTCAGCTCCAGTCGACGTTCGTTGCGCTCCAGGAACATGCGCTCCATGCGCAGCAGGTCAAGCTGCATCGACTGCCCGGCGCTCAGGCCGTGGCGATTGTCCATCCAGACGTTGGGACGAATCACCCGCGTGTCGAAGTCGGCCATTTCGTACTGGAAGCTGGCTTCCGCGCTCAGGCACAACCCCACCACGGCGTCATAGCACTGAAAGTACAACGTGGCCATCTGGCTCAATAACCAGCGGTAGAGTTCGACGTTGGTGGCCCGGGTTTTGTAGAACGCGTAGATCTCCTGGGCATGCTGATTGGCTTTTTTCGTTTGAGCCAGGCTCTCTTTGGCTCCGAGGAGTGTGTGATGCAGCGACTTCAGATTTTCATCGACAACCATTAGTTCGCTATCGGCCTGGGTTTCGGCGAAGGTCCATTCCTCAGAGCGACGAAGATAAAAAGCCGTTCGCTGGAAGGCTTCACCCGTCGCATACGCAACGCCGCCGAGTATTGACAGTGCAGAACCAACTGCATTCAAGGGCTCCCCGCGCTCCCCGCCTTCGATACCTCCAAGCGCTGCGGGAAATGGAAATACTGCTCCTGTGAGCGTTTGTTCTTTGATGCTCGCATTAATAACACTCCCAGCCGCTATGGGCACCATCGCCCCAACACCCAACACCTTGCCCAATAACCCGAAGGCATCCCCGGCAATTTCCGGCGCAAGCAACGAGCTCTCATTGATCTTCTTATAGTGCTTAGCCCGCTCATCAATCATTATTCGGCTGTTCTCTAGACCTTCCTTCGAAGCCTCTAACTGCTTGATCGCCTCCTCCTGAATGACTACAGCATGCTTCCCCAGTGCAATGACATGGCTGTACTGCAACTCCTCCAACTGCCCACGATCACGCTGCTCCATCAACTGAAGCACCTCACGGCCAAACCCGATAAGGGTTTGCACCGCGTTTTGCGCCGTGGACAGCATCGTGCGGAAACGATAGTGCGGAATGTTCCGCCACCCGCCCGCGTTGCGCGACGCGCCCGAGGAGCCGCCGGCCTGTGCATGCAGCAAATCAAGCGGGTTGGTCGGAGGGGCATACAACGGCAGCGACATTGGTTTGCCATCGATGGTCAGGTTGTGCCGCATGTTCCAAAGGCACTCTTCAATGTATTTCCAGGTGTCGAGCAATTGATCATTGGTAAAGGGTCGAAACACTTCCAGCCCTAATATCTCGAAGTCGGGCGTCCCATTGACGCGCGCCGGCAGGTTCGCTACGTCAACGTCCAGTGATCGTGCGAATGTCTCCAGCGCCGAGGCACCGACTTCGGGTTTTGGCTTGAGAATGTCACTGGCCGACTGAGGCTTCCAGTGACTCATGGCTTTTGCAGTGGGTGCCGGCCCCATCAGCGACAAGGCGCGCACGTATTGCAATTTCGCCGCCACCAGGCTGTCGCGGGTCAACCGCCGGTAAAGCGAATCGGCGTGGGCAATGATGCAGCGCACGTACCCCATGAAAATGGCTTTGCGGTAGTGAATCCGGTTCGAAAACGCGATGGCGTCGGGGTCCACCAGGCCGTTGGCTTCAAAACCGATATCGCCTTCTTCCAGCAATGGACGACAGAGCCAATAGCGTTCACTCTGATCCTCTTCGTCCTGGCGTCCTGTCCGAATATGAGGGTTGAAAATGTATTGGTACCAACGCTGTGATTCCTGGTAATTGCGCTCCTCGCACAAGCGATGGGCAATCAGGAACGGCAGGTGAAAGAACAGCTCCCAGTAAAATTGCCCGTGGGCGCTGTTGAAATCAATAACGGTATTGCCACTCACAGGCCCCGGCTCAAGGGTGTTCTGCGTGGCCAAGGACAAGACTTCATCGATGGAAATAGCGACCTTGGCCACCAGTTCGGGACCGAACGTAGAGTTGAGGCGTATCCATTTGACCCCAGTGACTTCCAATGGCCGAGTATCCAGAAACTGCGCGCCGGAAGCCTGTTTGCTGAGCAAAGGTACCTTGCTGGCGTTGGGTACCTGTTTGATCTCGATGTCATAGCGGTTTCGACCAAAACGACCATCGGGGTTCTCACCCCATACGACGCTCAGTTTTTTACCGACAGGGTCACCCGTCCAGCGATATTGAATCCAGGGGGTTTGAAACCACCCTTTCAACTCGCTGATGCTCTCCCAATTCCCGGGCATAGGATCAGCACCGTCCATAACTTTCAAAGCCAGGTCAACGATCTCTGGCTTTTTCAGCATCGAAAGAGCGTTTTGACTATTCGTTAACGGCGTATAGGCATTGCCGATCAATACTGAAAATCCGGCACCACTCCTGATATCACGTGGTTGCATAGACCACAGTGCTTCCAACTGTTGGGGCGTTAGCAGTACAACCTTACTAACAGTTGCCCATGTGTTAGCCCATGTAAAATCTGTAATCTTGAAAGTTTCTAAAACAACAGGAGTTCCATCCAAACCGTCAAAACACAAAGAAAAATCAACTCCGATCAAGGACCTGAAGCAGGTGCATCTGACACCCTTGTCACCAGCTTTTGAGAGTTCGAAATAGGTGACTAGAGATGACACCTCTTCTTTCACCACAAGGACAACTTCCTTTAGGTCAAACTCCGGCCGAGTGAGATCACATACCCCTTGCACCTGCAATACGTTAACTGTTTCGAGTACCCCATCGATCAGAGTTTTCCGGCTACTGAAGTTAATGTTCAATGACAAAAATTTGCTCAGCAGTCCTTCTCGGGTATCTCCGACGGCCGCAACACTTGTAGCCGGTACAAGTGACTGAGTGAGCGTCACAAACTCACTGAGCAATAATTTATGCTGCAAACTGTTTTGATTGGAAAAGCGTCCATTGGCCAATACCTTGAGGCTTGCAATATTCGGAACTTGGGGTTCGAACAGTGCATTTCTCGCCGCAAAAATCCATCCGTTTTCCTGCTCGCCCATTGCTTCCGCACTTGCCCCCCCCGGTGGCAGGTCCGTAGTGGTAAAGCACACCGCCAACAGGTCGTCGACATCTTTTTTTACCCCGGCATAAGTCACCACCACCAGACGCGACGACGCCTCGGACGCCTCGGCGAATTCCTTTTCGCCCAGGCTCAACGGCGTCGACCATATTCCGTTCACAGCCAGATAAGACAGCTTGACCTCGACCTGCCAAGTGCCCGGCACGGTGATTTCGTTACCGTCATTGTCTTTTTCAACCTTGTCCGGCGCTTTCAACCCTTCGACCTGAACGATCATCAATCGCCCGGCGAAAAACACCGGCCGTATCGCCAATACCGTCGCCGATGCGGGAATGCCAATGGATTTCCATTCAGTCCAGGCCGCAGGGTTGAGATAGGTGCTGTTGTCGTTCAACTCGACATGGGCTTTGCGCCAGAAGTAGCCAAAGGGTTGAACTCTTTGCCGACCAATAAAGTAATAATCAGCATTTTTGAAATTCTGGCCCTTTCCAGTTTCCGTACCGTCAATACTGTCGATGTACCCTGAACACATATCGAGATTGCTAATTTCTTCAAAGTTCTTCAAATGTTCAAACAAGGCCATCTGTACGGACGCATCGCTCAGGCTTGCTTGACCCAGGTTATTTTCAAGCTCCTTGAATGATTCAGACTTGGTCAGGCGCAATGTCGGATTTATCCAGTTTTCCGGATAATCGAGCAGCATCTGATAGCCCGCCCAGTCGCTGATATTGCAATAGCGCTGATGCCAGGCCACTAACTCGTCGCGGGTAAACTCCTCGATATGCCCAGGTTCCAGGCCGCTGTAAATGGCGCCGATATACTGTTGCATGCAAGCAATCGCCTCAGCCAGGCGCGATGTCTCGGGTTGCTGGCCTACCTGACTGTCCAGTAGCAGGTAGTGATACAAATCATCGAGAGAAGTGAGATCAAGGTCCTCGGTTGCCGATTGATTCGGTGCAACTTGCCCAAGATAGAAATCCGCGAGGGCCATGCAACGACGCTCTTCCAAATTGCCAATAATAGAACTATCCACTGTTATTCTCCTGGAGTTTTGCATGACCCTGGGCAATGTTCGGGATGATGAAGTTCCCGAAACAGACTGGAAACTGCACTGCAGTTTCCAGCGTTTCGATAGTGCACCAACATCTTTCAATCAACGTTACAACAACAGAGTCGTAACCAACTTGTTAAGATTTTGGAACAACTGTCAACGAGTAGCTGATCCACGTTGTCGGATTTGCACCATCCACAGAAAATCCAGCCGCCAAGCTATGTTTGCCCGGCCCAAGGGTCGGTTTGAACTGGACCCGCCAATGGCCGTTTTTGTCCACCATCCCGCTGGCGTAAATCACCGCTGGAGACCCACCCTTCACCACACGCACTTCAACGCCCGGCAAGCCCAAGCCCTCAATCCATGACTCAGCTCTTACGGTGCTGTCCGTGGCGGGCTTCAGGACTGTTGGTACGTCGACAAAGTCGCCAGACACCTTTACAGAAGCGTCTTTTGCCCACGCCTCGGTCGTATCGATATGCCGCTGCTTGACCGACAACACATGCGGCCCCAGCGACAGCACTTCGGCCAACCGCACCGACCATGTGCCATCGTCACGCACACTGGTCCGGGCCAGCAGGGCTTTCTCATCCCGGTTTTCAAAGATGTAGATCTGGGCCGAAGGACTACCCTTGCCGTGAAGCAGCGGCTGGACTTCCACTTCTGTCGAGCCATCGACGGGATACGACAGTTTCGGTGCCGGTGCATCCAGACGGCCAGGCAACACCAGGCGCTGGTCGATTCGGTCGCAAGAGAACGTCAGGTCAAACGTACTGTTGCGCAGATCCTTGCAGACAATGACCCAACTCAGCGTCTTCAGGTCGCCCACCAGAACATAGGCACCGGTCGGCGGACTGAACACCATCCCCAGGCCGGCAGCGGAGTATTCACCGGTCCAGGCCAGCATTGCCCGCGCGTCTGAAAGGTCGACCGAATCCGGCATTTCGATTTCGAGCTTATAACTACGGCCCCGGATAAATTCCAGTCGCTCCCGGGCGGTCACTTGCCGGATGACGGTCCCCGTCTCGAGGTCCGTCAGTGTGTACTCCCACTCGATAGCCGCGACGACCGTAACGTTGAACGTGCGATTTTCCTCCGGAGTACTTTTGAGGACTGCCGTCACCACATACTCACCCGCCTCCTCAAACTCGTAAGGGAAAGTCGAACGCCCCAATGCGTCCGTCGGATAGGAAATCGCTTCCAGGACCATCTCGGCTTTTTTGGTCACTGTCCACCAGATCGGGCATCTGGCAACCACTTTCGCCTGGTTGTGCTGTTCCTCCCGGGCGTCGACCCACAAGGAGGTGGGCACACCCACTACGAGGACTTTATAGTCCTGAGACTTGCCGTGAATGAACACACTGCTGGCCACGTAAACGTCGAGTTGTTGCTGCCCCATTTTCACCTTGGCGGTGAAGGAATTATTTCCTGCTTTCGGCGAGCTCACCGTGAATTCAGCGATGCCTTGGTCGTTGGTAACAGCTTTGGTGGAGGCAGGATCGGTCCCGGAAGAAATCAATTCGACCTCCACATCGACTGACGGGAGTTTGCCAAGGCCAACCACATGGCAATGAATCACCAGCGGCTGCCCGGCAACCGCCATCGAAACTACCTCCAACAGCTTGATAGACGGCTGGTCGACAAAGGTAATGTTATTAATGACAAGCGGGTCCTTGGTGCTGTAACTGACCACTACGCTCGCTTTCTCAATAGGTTCGATACTGGTGATTCTGGTCCTGGCATAACCGTTTTCATCCGAGAGTACCGACGAGGGGTCAGCCACAACTCCCCGACCGGAAAATGTAACGGGACGACCCACCCCTGGGTTTCCATGTTTATCCACGAGCCGAACAACCGCCGCGAAAGACGCGTGTCCGCCCGCCAGGAAATCTTCCTTGGGATCGGGATCTTTGATATCGAAGTCCAGCGTCGACTCATCGCAATCGATGAGGATTTTCGGCGCATACACCACTTGAGCCAGGCCATAAGTGGCTTTGATTTGCACAGCCCCCATCCAGGTCGATTTCTCCGGTTTGAAGCGAACCACCGCACGCCCCTCATGATCGGTGATCGACGTACTGGCGAGTAACCCCGGACGATCACTGTTCCAACTCACCGTAACGTTCGGCACGACCTGGTTGGTCAGATCACGCAAGGTCAGTTCGATCATGGCGTATTGACCATTCACATTGGCGATCAGGGTGTCGTTGATGCACCTGATTTCGTGGGTCACGCTCTGACCCACTTCACCGATCAACTGCGTCTGGCCCTGAATGACCGACCCGGACAATTTTTCCAGCACATGTTCTGCTGCGCTTCGGCAGGCGTACTTGTCGCTGTCCGGCGTGAGCGCCCCCAGCCCGATGAGGGCCTTGGCATCCAACCCTGTCCTGATCGCCAGCGCACGGATACGCAGCAGCGTATCAAGGGACGTCATGTCTCGAATCACCTGAATCTTCGGATTCGGCTTCAGATAAAGAATGCATTCAAGCACCTCCCTGACGCCCCACTGCACCACGTCTGCCAGCAAGCTTGCCGCAGAATCACGAATCAGGCGCACATCCTCAGGTGTCAGGTTTTCCGGAAGCCCGTTGACCAACTCCAGGTAATGCAGGAGTTTTTCGGCAGGCTGCCCGGTATCGGCCACCACCCGCTGAAACAGCGTCAGGTAATACAACGTGCTGAGCTTGAGTTCTTTGGGATGCTTGAGACCAAACCACTCCCAGTTCTCCCGCAGGGTCAGGGCCACCAGCATGGCGGAGCTCAACCCCAGTTGTTGAACGACTTCAGCGCGCCGCACCAGGTGTGCCAGCAAGCTGAGCACATCATCACCGACCTTGACCTTCTCCGTACCGGACGTGACGGCATCCAGCGCCCGCGCAGTCTCCAACAACAGCAGGTAAACACCTTTCCTGTCGACCCACCTGAGCAACGGCAGTGCCAAGTCTTGCGAAATTCTCAAATACACCGACAAACTTTCCTGCACCACCGCCCGCTGCGCATCCCGGGCCTGCAACAGCAATGCCAGAATCACGTTGCGAACCCGTTCGCCATCATCGGGTGACAGGTTTGCCAACTCGACAGCCGATTGAATTTCTCCGCGAGCTACCCGCTCGTAATCCTCCTCATCGCCTTCTTTCTCCAACACCAGGCCATTAAGGTCAACGAGATAAAGAAGCAGCGACAGCCAGCCTGCCTGCTTGGAATCATTGCTTGGGGGGACGCCTGCGGCCCGAAGCGCTTCCTCGGAAAATCGTACCGGGTGCAGTCGTTTATGGACTTCCTGCAGCAGCGTGACTTCTGCTTCAGTGGCCAAAGGAGGTGCAATCACGGGCGCCACTTTCTGTACCAGCCAAAGCACACTCAAGTCATTTTCCTGCGCCCACTGGACACAGGACTGCGCCGCCTGCATCACGTTCAACACATCGCCCACGCCGCTAGTGCCGCTGACCAGCAAAACGGATTCGCCAAGCACGCGTTGCAACAATTCGCTGCCGTTTTTCTCGCTGAAAGTCTCCAGCAATGCCGCCAGTTCTATGGCGCTGATGCGCAGGAAGGAAGCCAGCAACACCAGGCGATACAAGGAAGAGAATATTGGCAGGCTGCGTTGCAGTTCGTCCCTCAGGTTGTAGCTCTTGGCCACGAAGCGTGCGAGGTAGCGCCAGGTTTCCTGATTGATACCCAGGCTGGTGCAAATCTGGTCGACGGTGCGCTTGTCGGCGCGGGTTTGCGCTTCAATCGCGAAGTAACCTTTGTCCGCCTTCAGCGGTGCATCGAACAATGCCTGGGCATTGAAGATGCGGTCGAATTGTGAAAGTTCTTCCCCACGGCTGTAAGGGGAAATCTCATCAATCAACGCCGCAAATTGCTCGGCTGAGCATTTGAACCGCAGGCGAAACTCTTGAAACAGGCCGATGGCTCGCAGGGTATTGGAGGTGATCCGGGAAGGTTTGGTTGCCAACGCAACTTTGCGGGCCTGCGGGTCACGGATGTCACCCCGCAGCTCTGCGTTGAACGCGGCCATGATTAGCCGATCGCACTGGTTCACCGGCAATTCCAGCCAGCGGCTAAGGCGAAGAATCCGGTTCATCCGCTCAAACCGGTTGTGGGTGGCGCTGGTGAATTTGCGAGTTGTGGCCTTCCCCGGCTCCGACAGATCCATCGCATTATCGGAGCCATAATTGATGTAGGTCGAACCGAACACTTTGGACAGCTGCGGCTCCTCTGGTTCCTCTGGTTCCTCGAGCGCCTCCGATTGCGGCTCTGCCACATTGCTGGAACGCTTCGGTGCGTAACCTTCAATTGACAACAATGAGGTCACGTCGTCCGCATTAATTGAGGTCTTGGCGCAGAAATGCACCGAGTCCTTCAGATTCTCCTCCGTCGAGCCAAAGTTGTCTTTGTAGAACGCTGTCCATTGGACGGGAGTACTGCCGGATGGAAGAAAATCCTCGGTCAGCAATAGTTGCCCTTGTGGCCCGATGTTGCAGGATTGATGAAGCGCAATATCGGATAAGTCGCCACGGGCACCGGGTTGCTTGAAGTAGGGGCCTGACTCATCGATGGTCCGCACGACCTCCCCCAGCGACAGTTTGTTCGCCTGCAGTACCTGCTCCCATTGTACGAAATACCACTCGAACGGCAGGGAGCGGAATGGAAAACGCTTTTCCAGCAAGTGGTCATCGACCACTCGGTCGGTCAGCGCTGGCGGCGTGAGGAACGTTTTGATAATGCTTTCCAGCACCTCGCTGACCAGAGTCACGGTCGGTTTGATCTGGAACATGCTTGTTGTGTCAATGATGAGTTTGACAAGATCGGGGCGCCGGGTTTCGAACTTAATCAACTCTTTAACGCCCGGGGATCGCGCTTCAAGATCCCGAGCCAACACAACCAGGCGCAAAAAATACGCCGCCGGTGAAATACTCGAATCCGGGCTCTGTGAAGGGCTTGCACGTCCCCAGTCTGGAGCGAACATTCTGTCGAAATCAGGCCCGCCCTCCCACGCCCTGATGCCGGTCCGATGCAGCGGATTGGGAGGCCCAGACCTAACCAGGCGTTGCTCACGAAACTCACGTGCGGTGTGCACCGCCAGGGCCATGGCTTTGTCCAGCAACACTTGTGCGTCCTGGCTGTGCAGCCCGAACGTCTCCACCACGCGTTGACGACCCATCTTAAGCAACTTGTAAACCGAACCTCCGTTATCAATGAAGTGCCCGAGGTTTTCCGTGACTGGTGCGTTGAGTGCGCGTGGTGTCAATTCGAAAAGCCGCTCGAGGGCAGGGTTGGAATGGTTATTACTCATTGAATTTCTCCTGCGAGCGAGGCTGAGAGGGACGGAGTGCGAAAGGCAAATCTGTTGTCGTCATGAATTATTTTTTACGCTACGTGTGCCGCGTTTTGTACCTGTTAGAACTGACAGGGCCGACGGACGGTATTGTTAACATGACGCGCAATAGAGCTACTTACGGGACTATTCCACGGAATGATATTTCTGGAGATTCAATTGACCCTGCAGATATCTGTAAGAAAAGATTGCGGGGATAGAACTAGGAAGGAGGGGTCAAAATGTATACACGGAATTCATACGTATCTGCCTGGATGGCTCCGTTGGTAGACCACCCGTGCTGTAGCTTTACCAACGCAGGACCTGGACTTGCGGGTAACGAGAAATCATAAAACTGGTCTTTGCTCTCGCCCCGCTGCTGTCCCCCATTTGCAGGATAGACAAATCCGAAAACGAATGACTCATTACCTCCCACAGAATAATAAGAAGACTCTCCTGAAAATTTAAGCGGAGCGCGATAAAGCAGCTCTGGTTGAGGAAATGTATTGGGGGGCGGGTAAGGAAGTGGATCTTCAGAGTTGGGTACTTTAGTTTCTTTTACGCGAGGGGTTACCATGGATTTCTCCTTTTCACTTGTAGTGCTCCGGGAACAATGCAGAGCACCAATGTTGTCGCTATTTATCCTCCGTACAAAAGCATCCGGCTACTGTCAGAAATAACAGGTAGCTACCCGACAGCTCGGAAAATGGCTACCGCCTGTCGGTTTTGATCACTGATTAGCAAGATGCGCGATGTGGCCGTGGCGATTAATCAGTTGATTGAGTGTGGGGGGCGCTGGCGAAAGCGATCACAAATGCACCGCAGGTTTCACGCAGACGCCGGCAACGGCTGAAAACTGAAGTACTGCTTCAACGCCTCCACCAATTGCCCAAACTCCGGCGGTGCCCATTGCAGGCTGAACCCGGCGTCATAGTGGTGAGGTGTTGCATCTTCGTGGCACCACAGGCAGCAGGCCTTGAGGTCGATGACCTGCTGGCAGCCATCGGCCATGGGGATTTTCAGGCGCAGATCAAAATCGGCGCCGATCATCATCGGTAACTGACTGATGAGCATCAGCCCGTCTTCAGAGACGTTGCCCAGGAAACCAATCGGTTTGTCGGTGACGCTGTTGAACACTTTCAGAAAATACGGCAGTTGATGCCGCTCGATCCGGCGGTCGGTGAACATGCTGAATTCGCTACGCAAGGCCCTTAAGCAGGGCCGCACTAATGCTTCGGAACGGGCCTGCCTGCCGTTATCAAACAAGGGCCCGGCAATGAGCGCGCTCTCCCCGATCCCGGTGCGGCAGTCCATGAGACCGCTGCCGCCTACGCCTGCCGATCACAGGTGTTACGTCGATTTAGAAACCAGGCTCTAAACCGGTTTATTCGACTATAGCTCACCACCGCCGGTGAGCCAGTGGTTGAATGACCGCTGCAATCAGAACCGCGTAGGGCGCACCGCTGCCGCACTGCGCAGCGGGTAGTGACCCAGCGACTGCAAGGTTTCCAGCCGGGCGCGGGCGCGGTAGGCGTACTCGCTTTGCGGGTACGACGCCTGAATGAACTGGTAGGTTTGCGCCGCATCCACGAACATTTTCTGCCGTTCCAGGCACAAGCCGCGCAGCATCGACACTTCCGGCCACACATAAGGCCGCGCGCGGCTGGCGCGTTCGACTTTGGACAGTTCGAGCGTCACTTGCTCGCAATTGCCACGGTCATAAGCGCTGTAGGCATTATTCAAATGATGGTTCATCGAAAAACGGGTGCAGCCCACGACACTGAGGGCAAGGGCGGCTATGAGCACGAATCGCATGGGGGTTCTCCTGTCTTGAGCTCTGTATCGACCCGTGGGCGAAAATCTTCAGGAATGTTCATTTAAAGATAAAAACGAATAAGTAGTGCATATGAACAATGACTACACCCACGGACCATAGTAGCCTCACTCAGCGCTTGAACTCAGGAGTCTTTGCATGTCCGTCCGTCGTACCAAAATCGTCGCTACCCTTGGCCCGGCCAGTAACTCGCCGGAAGTTCTCGAACAGCTGATTCTGGCTGGCCTGGACGTCGCCCGCCTGAACTTCTCCCACGGCACCCCCGACGAGCACAAGGCTCGTGCGAAGCTGGTGCGTGACCTCGCTGCCAAGCACGGCCGCTTCGTTGCCCTGCTGGGTGACCTGCAAGGCCCGAAAATCCGTATCGCCAAATTCGCCAACAAGAAGATCGAGCTGAAGATCGGTGATCAATTCACCTTCTCCACCAGCCATCCTCTGACCGAAGGCAACCAGCAAGTGGTCGGCATCGACTACCCGGACCTGGTCAAAGACTGCGGCGTGGGCGACGAGCTGCTGCTCGACGACGGCCGCGTGGTGATGCGCGTCGATACCGCCACCGCCACCGAACTGAACTGCACCGTGACCATCGGCGGCCCGCTGTCCGACCATAAAGGCATCAACCGTCGCGGCGGCGGCTTGACCGCTCCAGCCCTGACCGAGAAAGACAAGGCCGACATCAAGCTCGCTGCCGAGATGGAAGTCGACTACCTCGCCGTGTCCTTCCCGCGCGATGCCGCCGACATGGAATACGCCCGTAAGCTGCGCGACGAGGCCGGCGGTACTGCCTGGCTGGTGGCGAAGATCGAACGCGCCGAAGCCGTGGCCGACGACGAAACCCTCGATGGCCTGATCAATGCGTCCGACGCCGTGATGGTGGCCCGTGGTGACCTGGGCGTGGAAATCGGCGACGCCGAGCTGGTGGGCATCCAGAAGAAGATCATTCTGCACGCTCGCCGCCACAACAAGGCAGTGATCGTGGCGACCCAGATGATGGAGTCGATGATCCAGAACCCGATGCCTACCCGCGCCGAAGTGTCCGACGTAGCCAACGCCGTACTCGACTACACCGACGCCGTGATGCTCTCGGCCGAAAGTGCTGCCGGCCTGTACCCGCTGGAAGCGGTGCAAGCGATGGCGCGCATTTGTGTCGGCGCTGAAAAGCACCCGACCAGCAAGACCTCCAGCCACCGCATCGGCAAAGAGTTCCAGCGCTGTGACGAGAGCATTGCGCTGGCGACCATGTACACCGCCAATCACTTCCCGGGCGTGAAGGCCATCATCGCGTTGACCGAAAGCGGCTATACCCCGCTGATCATGTCGCGCATCCGTTCCTCGGTGCCGATCTACGCGTTCACCCCACACCGCGAAGCTCAGGCTCGCGCGGCGATGTTCCGTGGCGTGTACACCATTCCGTTCGACCCGGCTTCGCTGGCTCCAAATGAAGTCAGCCAGGCGGCAATCGACGAACTGGTCAAGCGTGGCGTAGTGGAAAAAGGCGACTGGGTCATCCTGACCAAGGGCGACAGCTACCACACCACTGGCGGCACCAACGGCATGAAAATCCTGCACGTTGGCGATCCGATGGTCTGAGTTTCAGACCGCTGAAACGCAAAAGCTCCGCAGTTAACGCTGCGGAGCTTTTTTTTTGTTTAAAAGCAGTCTGATAGATGGTTTACCGCTTTTTACCTGTCAGATCTGACAGTAGACGCCCTTGCGTTCAGCCCCTTTAATCGACTCCGTCCACCTGCTATCGCTGTCATCAAGGTTTTCTCACGCTTGGCTGTTGCGGCCTGTCATTGGCAGTTCTCCATGGATAACTCACTCCGAAACTCCAAATAAAGGAATAGAACGATGAGCCAGTACACAGCCCTGACCGCTCGCGCCGACGGTGATCTCGACCCGACATTTGGCGACGATAAAGACGGTAAGAAGATTCTATGTTTCCCCGGTGCCCAAGATACTTCAGGCGAATGTATTGTCGAAGGCCCCGACGGCAATATCTATGTCGGCGGCGCCGTCGATGCAGACGGCGATGACATCATCCACAAGTTAGGTATTGCCTGCCTGCACAAAGATGGCACTCCGAACGTCGATTTTGGCAACAAAGGGTACGCAATCTTGCGTTTTGGCCCTATGCAGGACACCCACCTGCGGCAGATCCTGTTTGTGACGGTCGGGGGTGAAACAAGAATCCTGCTGTCCGGTATCGATACGAAAAAAGGCGAGGTTGTACTTGCTCGCCTTCATCTCGACGGGCGTGTGGATGAACGCTTCGGCGTGAAAGGTCTGCTAACGGTCAAACTGCCCGCCAACCTTTCCGAGAGCCTTGGTCTGGGCTCTACACCGCTGACGACAAGCAGCAACGGCGCCTCGGGGCCTTGCGCGGTGGAGGAGGGAAAAATCTATGTGGTCATGGAAATGTACATGCCGATCTGGATTGCGAGGGTCGCGTTACTGATCCGGCTCAACCCTGATGGCTCGTATGATACCGGCTTCAACAACAGTGGCTATGTCGCCGTGACCAATCAACACTGGGGCAATAGCACCATCAGCGACATTCTGGTGCACAACGGAAAAATCACCGTGTGCGGAACACTGGCAGGTCATGGCATGGTGGCTCGTGTTAATGAGGATGGCTCTTTCGACCAGATCTTTGCAGACAAGGGTTTCAAAGTGTTCGACAACCTTGGCGTCGCGTTCGAAAAGCTCACCCCGTACTCCGATAAAAGTGTTCTTGTTGCAGGTTGGGGCTTAACTCCACTCCATGGCGTGCTGGCCTGCCTCACCGAAAACGGTGAGTTTGAATCAACATTCAATAGCGGCAAGGTGTTGCTTCAACCCCTCGGAAACAATGTGATGTTTTTTGGTGTTGGACTGGCTGAGGGAAAAATCATTGCATCAGGCAGGTTTTTGCAAGAAGACAACACCCCCGAATTCGTGGTGGTGCGCTACCTGATTGACGGCACATTGGATACTAAGTTTGGCCGCGGAAAAGGCTGGAGCTCAACCCATTTCGAAAATCATTCCACGGTCGCTAATACCATGACCTTACAAAAAGACGGGAATGTGCTGGTACTAGGCAATGGGGGTGCCATCGTCAGCTTCGCAGCGCTCATCGCCCGCTTCCTGAACACCACACCATCGGTTGCAGCAACAGCATGAAGATGCTGCACGCTGGCGATCCGATCGTCTGAGTGATCGGTTGCTGAAAGAAAGCCCCGCCATGTGAATGGCGGGGCTTTTTGGTTTCTGGTCTTGAACATGTGTTGTCTCGGCCGGCCTCTTCGCATATCAATGCCTGTTGATAAACCCCGACAACGCCGCAATCGCTTCCGGCGAGCGCAACCGCTGGGTGAACAACGCACCCTCTTCTTCTATCACTTTGCGCAACTGCTCACGGTCCGGTGCTTTCATCAATTGCTTGCTGATGCGCACCGCTTCCGGTGGCAGGGACTCAAACCGCAACGCCATCTCCCGCGCCTTGGCCAATGCCGCTTCACCACTGCCCAGGGCTTCGGTCGCAATGCCCCACTCGGCCGCTTGTTCACCGCTGAAACCTTCGCCCAGAAGTAACAATTGCGCCGCTTTGGCATGCCCGAGCAATCGAGGTAAAAGCAGGCTGGAACCGAATTCCGGGCATAAGCCGAGGTTGACGAAGGGCATGCGCAATCGCGCATCGCGGGTGACATACACCAGATCGCAATGCAGCAGCAGCGTAGTGCCGATTCCCACGGCGGCGCCAGCCACGGCAGCGATCACCGGTTTGCGGCATTCGAGCAGATTGAGCATGAAGTGGAACACCGGGCTGTCGAGGTTGCTCGGCGGTTGTTGAATGAAGTCGGCGATGTCGTTGCCGGCGGTGAAGCACTCGGCGGAACCGGTGATCAACACGGCGTTGATTTCGGGGTCGGTGTCAGCCTTTTTCAACGCCTCGGCCAAGTGGCTGTACATCGCACGGGTCAGGGCGTTTTTCTTGTCAGGGCGGTTGAGACGCAGGGTCAGCAGGCCGCGTTCGCGTTCAATCTTGATGGCATCGGTCATGGTCGGTCTCGCGTCTGAAAGTCAGCGCTCAACCGCGAGGCAGGAAGACGTCGGCCAGCAGTTGATTGCGCGGCAGTCCCGCCAGGTACAGGCGCCGGGCGAAGGCGTCGACGCTGTCGGGGGACCCGCAGAGTAAGGCCAGGGTTTGCCGGGAAACAAGCCGCAGTTGCGCCAAAGCCGCGGGCAACTCGGTCGGCGTCCACAGCTCGATGCTGAGGTTCGGGCGGCTGGCGGCCATGGCTTGCAGGGGTTTGGCCAGATAATGCTCATCGGCATCATGGGCCAGGTGAATGACGCGGATGGTGCCCTGATGATCCTGGCGCAGGGCTTCGCGCAAAACGCCAAACAACGGACCCAGCCCGGTGCCGGCGGCCATAAGCCACAACGGTCGGGTGTGCCAGTCGGCGTCGTAATGCAGCGCGCCGCCACGCAGTTCGCCGAGACGCAGCGAGTCGCCGATCTGCAACTGACGCGCAGCATCACTGAATGCACCGGGCTGGCGACAATCAAGGTGAAACTCCAGAAAGCGGTCTTCTCCCGGCAGGCTGGCCAGGGAGTACGGTCGCGCCACGTGACCGGCCCACAACACCAGATGCTGCCCGGCGCTGTAGCGCAACGGACGCTGAGGGGTCAGGCGCAAACGCAACACGCTGCTGCTCAACCAATCGACGGCGGCGACCTCGGCCGGGCTGCCATCCTGTAGCGGATCGAAGGCATGCACCTGCAAATCCTCGACCACCTGACACTGGCACGCCAGGCGCCAGCCTTGCTGACGCTGCTCCGCGCTCAGGGCATCGGGACGGCTATCACTCGGCAATCCCTGCATGCATTGCACCAGGCACGCATGGCAACTGCCGGCGCGGCAACTGTAGGGAACGGACACGCCGTTCTGATTCAACGCGTCGAGCAGATTGCTGCCCACTGCCACCGACCATTGGCGATCGCCGACCCGCAACTCAGGCATCGACGTTCTCCCACGCCGCCGCGCAACGATTGCGGCCGTCGCGTTTGGCGCGATAGAGCGCCTGATCGGCACGTTGCAAGGCATCGTCGAGATCGTCGCCCGGCTCCAGCAGCGTCATGCCTGCCGACAGGCTGAGATTGCCGACCTTCAGGCCGATCAACTCGACATCGGTGAAGGCAATGCGCAGCCGTTCGCAGCAGGAGGTCAGGCGTTCGCCGCTGCAATCGGGCAGTAACACCACAAACTCTTCGCCGCCATAACGGGCCAGTACATCGCCCTCGCGCAGGCAGGCGCTGGCTACACCAGCGAAGGCTTGCAGCACTTGATCGCCAGCAGCGTGGCCGTGCATGTCGTTGATGCGTTTGAAGTGATCGAGGTCGATCAGCGCCAGGCCATGCAGCACGCCGGGTTCCATGGCATTGAGCTCGCGGGAGGCCAGGCGCAGGAAATGCCGACGATTGAACAGCCCGGTCAGTTCGTCGGTGGCCACCAGGTCTTCGAGCTGGCGCATCATTCCGCGCAGGGTGTCCTGATGTGCCTGCAAGGCAAAGCGGCGCTGCCGCATCCGCAGGCGTGAGGCCTGGACGTAACGGGCGTAAAGCTCCAGCCAGACCAGCACGATAAACAGCACGCACACCTGCAACGCGGCCAGTGCCGGATCGGCCAGCTGGAAGTGGTAACCCTCCCACAGCGTGATCGCACTGAAACTGAAAAACACCAGCAATGCGCACCGCAAAAAGGCCCGACGCGACAGGTGAAACAGCCCGAACAACAGAATCAGCACGTAGAACACCAGGAACGCGCCACGGGCCTCATCCAGATTGGCGATCAGCCAGGTTTGCCAGCCCAGCCCCAGCAACACTTGTGCTTCAGTCAGGCTGGGGTCGGAAAACCGCAGGTTGCAACCGCTGTAAAACACCGCGAACAGTGCCGCCTGACTGATGACCACCAGGGCGCTGCCGACGGCGACATTCGCCAGGGGTTCATCGTAATGACCGGTGAAAAACGCCAGCCACAACAGCAGTAGAGCCAGGGCGTAGGTGCCGGCCGCAAGGGCAAAACGTTTGAGCAAAAGGCGCTGGATAGCGTTATGGGTCAATCGTTGACTCACCGTGCGAAAGGAGGCTGACCGAGTGTCCTACTCTACAGACCGAATGCCACTTTAGTGGCGTGTCTGATAAATGACCATTCAATTTTCAGGCCGGAAAACCGGCGTCAAGGGCATGACTTTAGACCCACCCTGAATTTGTGCACAAACATCACCAAACTGTAGGAGCCGGCTTGCTGCGGGCGGCGTTCCGACGATAGCGGTGTAACAGTCGACATTAATGTTGAATGTCAGACCGCCATCGTCGGAACGCCGCCCGCAGCAAGCCGGCTCCTACAGGAAGTGCGCGTGAATCTGTACGACCAACGATTGACTGCCGGCGCGTGTGCCCGCCTGCGAGGCGCGTTATACTGCCGCGCCTTTTTAGCGTCGCGCCAGCATGCCCGGCGTGCCTTGAAAGGTGCTTGCAACCGACCGATGCACCCAAGCTGCAAGCACCTTATTGAATGTTCCCGTCTTTTAGAGGAGCGCGACTCATGACCGTGATCAAGCAAGACGACCTGATTCAGAGCGTTGCCGACGCCCTGCAATTCATTTCCTATTACCACCCCGTGGATTTCATCCAGGCGATGCACGAAGCCTACCTGCGCGAAGAATCGCCAGCGGCCCGTGACTCGATGGCGCAAATCCTGATCAACTCGCGCATGTGCGCCACCGGCCACCGCCCGATCTGCCAGGACACCGGCATCGTCACCGTGTTCGTTCGCGTGGGCATGGACGTACGTTGGGATGGCGCCACCATGGGCCTCGACGACATGATCAACGAAGGCGTGCGCCGGGCTTACAACCTGCCGGAAAACGTCCTGCGTGCCTCGATCCTCGCCGACCCGGCGGGCGCTCGTAAAAACACCAAGGACAACACCCCGGCCGTTATCCACTACTCCATCGTTCCGGGTAACACCGTGGAAGTGGACGTGGCGGCCAAGGGCGGCGGTTCCGAGAACAAGTCGAAAATGGCCATGCTCAACCCTTCCGACTCGATCGTCGACTGGGTACTGAAGACCGTTCCGGAAATGGGCGCCGGCTGGTGCCCACCGGGCATGCTCGGCATCGGCATCGGCGGCACCGCCGAGAAAGCCGCGGTGATGGCCAAGGAAGTGTTGATGGAATCCATCGACATTCACGAGCTGAAAAAGCGCGGCCCGTCCAACCGTATCGAAGAGATGCGTCTGGAGCTGTTCGAGAAGGTCAACCAACTGGGCATCGGTGCTCAGGGCCTTGGCGGTCTGACCACCGTGCTCGACGTGAAGATCATGGATTACCCGACCCACGCCGCTTCGTTGCCGGTGTGCATGATCCCGAACTGCGCCGCCACCCGTCACGCACACTTCGTGCTCGACGGTTCCGGCCCGGCTTCGCTGGAAGCGCCACCGCTGGACGCCTACCCGGAAATCGTCTGGGAAGCCGGCCCGTCGGCCCGTCGCGTCAACCTCGACACCCTGACCCCGGAAGACGTTCAGAGCTGGAAGCCGGGCGAAACCGTCCTGCTCAACGGCAAGATGCTCACCGGTCGCGACGCTGCGCACAAGCGCATGGTCGAGATGCTGAACAAGGGTGAAACCCTGCCGGTGGATCTGAAAGGTCGCTTCATCTACTACGTCGGCCCGGTTGATCCGGTGCGCGAAGAAGTGGTTGGCCCGGCTGGCCCGACTACCGCGACGCGGATGGACAAGTTCACCCGTCAGATCCTCGAGCAAACCGGCCTGTTGGGCATGATCGGCAAATCCGAACGCGGCCCGACCGCAATCGATGCGATCAAGGACCACAAGGCCGTTTACCTGATGGCGGTTGGCGGCGCGGCTTATCTGGTGGCACAAGCCATCAAGAAATCCCGCGTGGTGGCTTTCGCTGAACTGGGGATGGAAGCCATCTACGAGTTCGACGTGAAGGACATGCCGGTGACTGTTGCGGTCGACAGCAAAGGTGAATCGGTACACATCACCGGTCCTGCCATCTGGCAGAAAAAGATCAGTGAGAGTCTGGCGGTGGAAGTGCAGTAAGTTGCGCTGAAACGCCCCTGAAAAAACCGGCCTGTTGGTGACGACAGACCGGTTTTTTTTCGCCTGGAGTAATCCCGGAATTTCCCCGGCCAACAGGGCTGACCTGTCAGATATGACAGGTCACAGCCGCCGCAACCCCTGATAAGTTGAATGCACTTGTGCGTCCTTGTCAGGTGGAAACGGAAATGGCCACGGAAGAACAAAAAGGCACTATCAATATTTCAGCCCCCGCCCAACCGAAAATCGGCGGCGCCATTGCCAGTTTTGGCGGCTGGGGAGCAGTGGGGACTACAGGTTCGGCCTCGTTGGCCATACCGGTGCCCATTTCCCAGGCTCCCAATCGGGGAATGGTGCCGGCTCTTTCACTGAGCTACAGCAGCCACGTGGGCAACAGTATTTTCGGTATCGGCTGGCATTTGACCGTCAATGCGATAACGGTGCGCACGAGCAAGGGCGTTCCGCTTTACGACAAGCGCAAGGATCTGGTGGTCGGCGCCGATGGCGAAACCTGGATGTCAGAGCTGGACGCCAACGGCGAGATCGTTGACAGACCCGTCACTCTCGGGACAACAACCTATCGAGCCATTCGCTATCAGCCACGCATCGAGGGCGGTTTTACCAAAATCGAACGGCTGGTCAGCGATGACGATGCGGCCGGTTTCTGGCTGATTCATAGCGCCGATGGCAATCGCCATGTCTATGGCAAGACGCTGGCCTCGCGCCGGGCGGAACCCAGGGACGAGAACAAACCCCAGGAGCCCGAACGCGTCGGGGTCTGGCTGCTGGACGAAACCGTCACACCTCGGGGCGAGCACATCGTCTATGAGTACAAGGCCGAAACGGAGGAACCGGTCGCGCCCGATTTTCGCGACTACCGTGCCCAGCGGTATTTGCAGCGAGTGCTGTACGGCAATGCAGTGGCGGAGTCAGAGCTGTATTCGTTGAAAGACGGTGGCTGGAAAGACGTCGACTTCCACTTTCATCTGCTATTCGATTACGGCGAACGCAGCCACGACTTGATGCAAATACCGGTCTATGGCCCCGAGTACCTGCAGGGAGGCGATCAGCACGACAAATGGCTCGAACGCAGCGACCCGTTCTGGAATCACGATTACGGATTCGAACTGGGCACGCGGCGCCTCTGTCGGCAGGTGCTGATGTTTCACCATTTCCGCAACGAACTGGGTGCCTCACCAACGCTGGTTCAACGGCTTTTTCTGCAGCACCGCCAGGGTGCGCTGGAATACAACCACCTGACTGCCGCTCATCTTCAGGCTTACGATCAACAAGGCAAAGTCGAGAGCCGGCCACCATTCGAATTCAGCTATGCGCCCTTCGATCTGAAAAAAGCCGATCAACCCGGCTGGAAAGCGTTCCCGCAGATGCCAGGCCTCAATGACGGTCAGCGTTACCAGTTGGTGGATTTGTACGGCAAAGGCATGCCCGGCATTTTGTGTCGCTATGACAAGGCCTGGTTTTACCGCGATGTGATGCGCGATAACCACCCAAGCGATGACGTTCGCTACGGCGACTTGACTGAACTGCCGTACATTCCGCTGGCCGACAGCAGTAAACCGCTGCGTCAGACACTCACTGACCTGAACGGTGACGGCAAGCTCGAATGGGGTGTGCACGCCCCGACCATGAATGGCTGCTTCACCATGAACCCTGACCGCCAGTGGTCAGGATTTGTCCCCTACAAAGCCTTCCCGCTGGAGTATTTCCATCCTCAGGCGCAGATGGCCGACCTGGTAGGCGACGGTCGCACTCACGTGGCCCTGATCGGCAGTAACAGCGTGCGGTTGTACACCAATCTGGGCGATGACAAAGGTTTCAGTGCCGGCCGAAATGTAGAGCACGACAACGACGATGCCCTGCCACTGCCGAGCAATTCCGAAACCGAAGTGGTGGGCTTCAGTGATGTGCTGGGCAGCGGCAAACAGCACCTGTTCCGCCTCCGTCACAACAGCCTGGAGTGCTGGCCCAACCTCGGTCATGGGCGCTTCGGGAAAAGAATCGTGCTCAGCGCTCCGACGTTTCCTTACGAGTCATTCAACGCTTCGCAAGTCTTGCTGGCGGATCTGGATGGTTCGGGGGCAACTGACCTGATCTATCTGGAATCGGACCGGATGCGGGTGTTCATGAACCACTGTGGCAAAGGTTTCACCACCGAGTCGATTGATCTGCCCTGGCCTGAAGGCGTGCGCTACGACCGGTTGTGCCAGGTCACCACTGCCGACCTGCTGGGGCTGGGTTGCACCAGTGTGGTCCTGACCGTACCGCACATGTCGCCCCGGCACTGGCGCTACGACTTCGTCAAAGCCAAACCGTATCTGCTCAACCGCAGCAACAACAACATGGGCACGCTCAGTCTCATCGACTATCGCAGTTCGGCGCAGGAGTTCCTCGATGAGGAATACGAGCACCACCAGATCGATGAAGACAAAATCGTCGAGTCCGGCGTGCCGTTCGCCATGCACTTGGTCAGGTGCCAGACCCAGATCGATGAAATCACCCGCAATAAACTGACCCAACTCATGAGTTACCGCCAGGGTTATTACGACCCCTTCGAACGGGAGTTCCGTGGTTTTGGCCTGTTATTGCAGACCGATACCGAAGCCACCGAGGCGGAACGCAACAGTCTGGGCTTCACCGCGCCGATCTTGAGTAAAACCTGGTTTCACACGGGCAAGACCATTGATCCGCCAAGGGACGGGTATTACAGCAGCGATGCGCAGGCCGTTGCGCTGAAAGCCACCAAACTGGAACGCTTTCACGTGCGCGACAAGGCCGGCGAACCGCTGGAGCCTGACGAAGAAACGGCCCGCCAGATCGCACGTGCGCTGAGTGGCTCGACGTTGCGCTCTGAAATTTTCGCTTGGGATAACCCGGTTGTGCCGTATGCGGTGACGGAAGCTCGCTATCAGGTACGCCTGTTGCGTGCAAAAAACGAGCATTATCCTTATGCCGTGCTGCAACCCATGGCACTGGAATCGATCAGCTATCAGTACGAACCTGAACTGCCGGACGACCCGCGCTGCGAACACAGCCTGAGCCTGAAATGGGACGAGTTCGGCAGCGTGCTCCACGCGATGACGGTCTACTACGCCCGGCGCAAAACCGACGAGTCGCCCCCCTTTGATGACGAGCATAAAAACCGGTACTGGAAGGACGCCCATGATGAGGCGCAGCAGCGCTGGTATTTGACCGAATCCAAAGCCGAACTCATTCACGTGGACCACGAAGCAACCTGGAAATCGGGAATGCCTTTTCGACTGGGGTTACCGTATCGGGAGCGCAGTAATGCGCTGGTACTGGAAAAGCCGCTGCTGAGTGCCAGGGAAATCCACCACGAGAACTTTCTGGAGTGGAGCAAGGACGACGGAGATTGGGCGAAACAATCGGTGCTCGCAGGCATGTCGATGCAACTCTACACCGATCCTCTCAACGGTCAGCCCCTGGAACAAGGCACGGCGACGGTCCATGCGCTGCCCGCCCATGTGGTGATTGCCGAACTCGATGCCACGGCCTTGAGCGCTTACGACAAGCTCAAGGACAAAGACGGCAACATGCCCTTCAACCTCAAGGAGAAGCTCGAATCAACCGAGGTGGGTTACCACATCATGGAGTGGTTCCTGCCTGAGGTTGAGCAGTCGGAACCCACCGACCCGACTGACGCGAAAAACTACCTGTGGTCGATTCACCGTGGTTTTCCCAGCTATTACGCAGCAGAAGGCTTTTACAACGTCCGGCACTTCCAGCAAACCCGAAGCCACGGCATCACCAAAGTCACCTACGACCCTTACTGGTGCCTGCACACGGCCATCGAATTGCCGGACGGTTGCATCACTCAGATCCTCGACACTGATTACTGCACATTTCTGCCCGCAGCGATCAAAGACCCCAATCAAAACACCCAGGAAGCACGCTACAACGCTTTTGGCGAAGTGCTGGTCACCAGTTTTTATGGCACCGAACTGGGTGAGGCGGTCGGCTTCGACCCGCTGAGCGACTACGTGCGCCCCGACGACCGCAGTCCGGCCCATGCCATCGAATCGCCCTTTGTCGCCATCGGCAATTACGCCATGGCCATGTTCAGCGATGCGTTCAGCTGGATGGGCCGTCTGCCGACAACCGAGCTGCCCGATGGATGGAAGGACTGGGCGCAGGCAGAAGGGTTTGTGCTACCCAGCGGCCACCTTTGCGATCACGCTCGCGAGCATCTGCACGAGATTGAAGCCCCCACAGACTGCGAATTGCTTCTCCAGCAATACGTCGATGCCGCCCATCGCGAGCCGGTGCACATCGCGGTCCTGCAAGCAGACCGTTTTCCCGGCGATCAGGCGAAGCAAATTCGCATCGCCATCAGCCATCAGGACGGCTTCAGCCGGGTACTGCAAACCAAGCAGGAGGTCGAACCGGGCAAGGCTTTGGTGGTGTTGGACGACGGTACCTTGAAACTCAAGGACGACGGCACCCCGCAGGAAGCCGAAGCCGTGCGGCGCTGGCGGGTCAGCGAGCCGGTCGAGTACAACAACAAGGGTGAAAAAGTGCGGATCTACCGGCCGTACTTTGCGAATAGGTGGACAAACATCAAAGACCACTCAATGCGTGAACACGCCTATCACGACCAGCAGTTCTACGATGCAGCAGGGCGTCCGACCGAAACCGTGCTGGCGAAAAAAATGCCGCAAGGTGAGCACTCTGAGATGAAACCGCTGCGCCGGGAAATGTGGTACTGGATCTGGTGCACCGTGGCGTTTGACGAGAATGATCTGTTTGAGCCGCCACCACCCGAAAAGCGCCGAACCAACAGAACGCTCCATTGAACATGAGCATCCATTCGCATACGCCACAACTGGCGGTCATCGATAACCGTGGCCTGCCAGTCCGTCAGGTCGAGTACTGGCGGCGAGACGCGGCTGAGCTCAGGCCCGAAGCGCTGGTGACGGCTCAGGAGCATGACGGCGCCGGTCGCCTGGTGGCGCAACGGGATCCGCGCTTCCTCGCGCCCGCGTCCCGCCCGAACATGGCCACGATTTACAGCCTGTCTGGCGCGGCGTTGTGCACTGAAAGTCGCGACGCCGGATGGCGCCTGGGCTTACCGGACAAGGCCGGGAACATGCGCGAGCATTGGGATGGTCGAGGCAGTCATTGGCAGAATGAGTACGACGCACAGCGACGTCTGACGGCAGTCCATGAACAATCCCGGGGCTCGACCTTACGCACCGTTGAACGCCTGACCTACGCCGACAACGCTGGTGAGTTCGCGGAGCGCAATCAGTGCGGACAGGTGATTCGTCACGATGATAGGGCCGGTTGCGTCTGGCTCAATCAACAGGCGCTGAGCGGTGGTTTGATCCGCCAGACCCGGCGCTTTTTACCTGAAAATTCTGATGTGCAGGCCGATTGGTCCGCTGACGAAGCGGAACGCGACGCCCTGCTGCAACCCGGCGCGGGTTACATCACCGCGAGCCGTTTCGGGCCGTCGGGGCAAGTGTTTGAACAGACCGATGCCGGTGGTCATCGACAACACTTCAGCGTTGATCGCGCCGGGCAATTGCAACGCATTGACCTGACCCTCGACTCTCAAGGCCCGCAACCGCTGTTGAAAGCGGCGAGCTACAACGCCGAAGGCCAACTGCTGACTCAGGTGACCGGCAACGACGTCACCAGCAGTGCGACCTACGAGGCGGCGAGCGGCCGGTTGAAGCGCTTGACCGCCACCACGCCGGAAGGTGCTCGTTTGCAGGACCTGCGTTATGAGTACGACCCGGTCGGCAGTATTCTGCGGATAGTGGACCACACCCAACCCGTCACGTTTTTCGCCAACCAGCGTGTAGCGGCAGAAAACACTTACACCTACGACAGTCTTTACCAACTGATCAGCGCCACGGGTCGTGAGACTGCCAATGCTGGCCAGAACCCCGGCTTGCCGGAGCTGATCACGCCCTGCCCCATCGACCCCGCGCGGCTGCTCAACTTCACCGAATTCTATGAGTACGACGCCAGCGGCAACCGTACCGAACTGCGTCATGTCAGTGATGGAAATCCGTTCAGGCAACAGCTGCGCGTCGATCCGCAGAGCAACCGCGCCCTGCCCTGGAACGACGGTGAAGACGAGCCGGACTTCCCACGCAATTTCGACGCAAACGGCAACCAGCAATATCTGGCCCCCGGTGCACAGCCGATGACCTGGGACGCGTTGAATCAGTTGCAAAGCGTGACCACCGTCGGCCGCCCGACCGAGGCCGATGACGCTGAAGGGTTTCGCTACAACGCGGCCGGTGAACGGGTGGCCAAGTTCAGTACCCAGCAGGCCCATGCTGTGGCTCATCGGCGTGTCGTTCATTACCTTCCGGGACTGGAAGTGCGCACTACCGATGACGACGAAGAACTTCACGTCATCTGCGTTCCACTGGCCCGTGGCAGCGTGCGGTGCCTGTATTGGGTCAAGGGCAAACCCGGCGATATCGAGGCTGATCAGTTGCGCTACTGCGTCGACGATCATCTGGGGTCTTGCAGCCTGGAACTGGATAAACACGCGGGCGTCATCAGCCACGAGGGTTATTACCCCTATGGCGGGACGGCGTGGTGGGCGGCGCGGTCGAAGGTCGATGCGGATTACAAGACCGTTCGGTATTCGGGTAAGGAACGGGATGCGTGTGGTCTTTATTACTATGGGTTTCGGTATTTTGCGCCGTGGTTGGGGCGGTGGGTGAATCCGGATCCGGCGGGTTCGGTTGACGGTTTGAACTTGTATTGCTTCTGTGGAAACAACCCTGTTTGCAGGACAGATTCTGATGGGCGTTTTTGGGGGCCATACGAAGAAGCTATAGATGCGTTTTTGGAAATCGAACCAGTAATCAGAGCGGAGTATGGCCTGCCACCGATTGTGCTGCCTGCTTCAGAGCTGGAGGACGATGAGTCAATGGATTACCAGGACTCACCCGAATCATTTGCAAGCCATGACTCACCGGGCGATTCCAGTCCGGGTTCTGCTGACAGCCCCGTCCCGCCTCCCTCACCAACAAATGATCAAAATACCGTCCTCGACATTTTGAATGCGAACCCCGATAAACCCGTTCACTACTGGAACGATGCAAACCTGCTGGAAAGAACCAGCTTTGGCGGCAAAGTGTACCTGGCAGATCGGCGCCCTCCTGAAGAGGTATTAAGGGATGGGTTCAACGCTACAACTGAGTTCATTTCCATCAGAAAAATGCTCAGTAACGAAGCGTTAACTGTTTCGGAAACGCTCGAAGGGGTGCTGTTTTATGCAGCACAATCGCAAGATAATCATTACTTTTATGAGATCGATGCTGATGAAGTAGGTGGCGTCTCCTTGCTTGAAAATCTGGTACTCAATACACCAAGATTGCGTCAACACCTTAATAATCCCGACCCCACCTACACCCTGGACGACCAAACCGGACTTTCAAACAGAATGCGTGAAGCACATTTGAATTTTGATGATCTAAACGATGGTAAACCCAGGATTAAGTCATTGGGTCGACTGCCAGAAGAAATGAAACGTGCGCGTGTGACTGTCAACCACTGACCGATAAGGAGGACAACCGTCATGAGATGAGAGCTGGCGCAAGATACCCCGCATGCTATCTTGCGCCTCCTATCGTCAGTCCGACTCACGTTCCATGATTTCGATTTCCCGCACCCTGCGCCTGACGCTCTACACCTTTATCATCCTCGCTGGCGCGGTTTTCGCAGCCACGCTAGCCATGCGCCACGCCGAGCGCCAGGCCCTGGTGGAAGACGCCGCCCGCGCCAATCTGCAACTGGGCCTGTACGCCACGTCCCTGCACACTCTGATCGAACGCTACCGCGCCCTGCCCGCCGTGCTGGCGCTGGACCCGGAGCTGCGTTCGGCGCTCAACGGGCCGGTGACACCGGAACAGCAAGACGCGCTGAACCGCAAACTGGAAAAGATCAACGGCGCTGCCGAGTCCTCGACCCTGGAATTGCTCGATCACACTGGCCTCGCCGTGGCGGCGAGCAACTGGCGTTTGCCCAGCAGTTACGTCGGTCACAACTACGGTTTTCGCCCCTACTTCAGCCAGACCCGCACCCAGGGCACCGGACGTTTTTATGCAGTGGGCGTGACCAGCGGGATTCCCGGTTACTTCCTGTCCAGCGCCGTGACCGATGACGGCGGGAAGTTTCTCGGCGCCATGGTGGTGAAGCTCGAATTTCCCGAACTGGAGCGCGAATGGCGTCAGGGCAGCGACACGCTGCTGGTCAGCGATGCACGCGGGATCATCTTCATCGCCAATCAGCCGGGCTGGCGCTATCGGCAGTTAAAGCCGCTGAGTGAAAGCGACCACGCCGAACTCAAGGCCACCCGCCAATACGATAAGCAGCCACTGACGCTGCTCGGCTATCAAACATTGCGGCGCTTTGACGACAACAGCGAACTGGCCCGGGTCGAAGGCCCGGACGGCAAAGCGGATTACCTGTGGGAATCCCTGCCGTTGACCGCCGAGGGCTGGACGCTGCACTTGCTGCGTCGTCCGCAAGTGGCGTTCGAAGACAGTCGCAATGCCGCCCTCGCCGCTGCCGGGTTGTGGCTGACGCTGGTGTTTCTATTGCTGTTCCTCAACCAGCGCTGGCGCCTGGCGAAGATGCGCCAGCGCAGTCGCGAAGAGCTCGAACAGTTAGTGGAAGAACGCACCCGCGACCTGCGCACGGCGCAGGACGGTCTGGTGCAATCGGCCAAACTTGCCGCCCTCGGGCAGATGTCGGCAGCGCTGGCCCATGAAATCAATCAACCGTTGACCGCCCAGCGCATGCAATTGGCGACGCTGCGGTTGCTGCTCGATCACGGCCGTGTCGACGACGCCTACAAGGCACTGAAACCGGTGGATGAGATGCTGACGCGCATGGCCGCCCTCACCGGCCACCTGAAAACCTTCGCCCGCAAAAGCCCCAGCGGCTTGCGCGAACGCCTGGACCTGGCTTCAGTGGTGGACCAATCGCTGCAACTGCTCGACACGCGCCTGCGCGATGAACAGGTCAGCACCGTGCTGCACCTGACACGCCCGGCGTGGGTGCGCGGCGATGCGATTCGTCTGGAACAAGTGCTGATCAATCTGCTGCGCAACGCCCTGGATGCGATGCAGGACAAACCCTGCAAACGCCTGGAAATCCGCCTCGAAGCCGACGAACAACTCTGGCGCCTGAGCGTCATCGACAACGGTGGCGGCATCGCCGAAGAAAACCTGCCGAAGGTCTTCGATCCGTTTTTCACCACCAAACCGGTGGGCGATGGCCTGGGCATCGGTCTGGCCGTATCCTTTGCCATCGTTCACGAATCGGGCGGACGCCTGAGCGCCGCTAATCACGACAACGGCGCGGTGTTCGCCCTCACCCTGCCCATCGATCCGGAGGCGCCTGGCGCATGCTGAATTCTGTGATGGTGGTCGACGACGAAAGCAGCATCCGCAGTGCCGTCGAGCAATGGCTGAGCCTGTCGGGTTTCGAGGTGCAGCTGTTCAGCCGCGCCGATGAATGCCTGGCGCAACTGCCGAAGCATTTCCCCGGGGTGATCCTCAGCGACGTGCGCATGCCCGGCATGACCGGGCTGGAACTGCTCGCCGAAGTGCAGCGCCGCGATGCCGATTTGCCGGTGATTCTGCTGACCGGCCACGGCGATGTGCCAATGGCGGTCGATGCGATGCGCGATGGCGCCTACGATTTTCTCGAAAAACCCTTCAGCCCGGAAACCCTGCTCGGCAGCCTGCGCCGTGCGCTGGACAAGCGCCGACTGGTGCTGGAAAACCGCGCGTTGCACGAGCAGGCGGATAACCGCGCCAAACTCGACGCGACCTTGCTCGGCGTGTCCCGTGGCTTGCAGACATTGCGTCGGCAAGTGCTGGATCTGGCGGCGTTGCCGGTCAACGTGTTGATTCGCGGTGAAACCGGCAGCGGCAAGGAGCTGGTCGCCCGCTGCCTGCACGACTTCGGCCCGCGTGTCGACAAGCCGTTTGTCGCGCTGAACTGTGCGGCGATTCCCGAGCAATTGTTCGAAGCCGAGCTGTTCGGGCACGAGAGCGGCGCGTTCACCGGCGCTCAGGGCAAACGCATCGGCAAGCTCGAATACGCCGATGGCGGCACGCTGTTTCTCGATGAAATCGAAAGCATGCCGTTGGCCCAGCAGGTGAAATTGCTGCGGGTGCTGCAGGAGCAGAAGCTGGAGCGCCTGGGTTCCAATCAGAGCATTCGCGTGGATTTGCGCATCATCGCTGCGACCAAACCCGATTTGCTGGACGAGGCGCGGGCCGGGCGTTTTCGCGAGGATCTGGCCTATCGGCTGAACGTCGCCGAGTTGCGCTTGCCGCCGTTGCGTGATCGACGCGAAGACATTCCGTTGTTGTTCGAGTCGTTTGCGCACAAGGCTGCCGAGCGGCTGGGTCGCACGTTTGCGCCGCTGAGCGGCCCGCAGTTGAGCCATCTGTTGAGCCACGACTGGCCGGGTAATGTGCGCGAACTGGCGAACGTGGCCGAACGGCAAGTGCTGGGGCTGGAAGAGCCCACGCCTGCGGGTATCGATCCGGGGCAGTCGCTGGCAGCGCAGCAGGAAGCGTTCGAAGCGCATTGCCTGCGCGCGGCGTTGACGCGGCACAAGGGCGATGTGAAAGCGGTGCTTGAAGAGCTGCAACTGCCGCGCCGCACGTTCAATGAAAAGATGCAGCGGCATGGCCTGACCCGGGAGATGTTCCTCTAACGGCCGACGCAAACCCTGTAGGAGCGAGGCTTGCCCGCGAAGAACGATAACGCGGTATTCCAGTTACACCGCGTTGGATTCTTCGCGGGCAAGCCTCGCTCCTACAGGATCGCGAACATGCGCGGATTTTCGCTCGTTGCTCCGCCAACCATAAGCGGATTTCCGCTCACTCAAACCTCACCCCCCCTCTAAACCGGCCCTCCCCCCGTTGGCACACCTCCTGCTATAGCCCTCGCAGGCTGCGTTTAAACGCGCTCCACAAAAACAATTAAACGAAGGATCCTTCAATGGATAACTCCAACGCCCTGCCCCTTGGGTCGGCTGCCGTGCCGGTCAAAGAAAGAACCACCGCCAGTCGTATCAAATCGATCTTCAGCGGTTCGGTCGGCAACATGGTCGAGTGGTACGACTGGTACGTCTATGCCGCCTTCTCCCTGTACTTCGCCAAAGCGTTTTTCCCCAAAGGCGACACCACCGCCCAACTGCTGAATACCGCCGCGATCTTCGCCGTGGGCTTCCTGATGCGCCCGATCGGTGGCTGGCTGATGGGCCTCTACGCCGACAAGGCCGGTCGCAAGAAAGCGCTGATGGCCTCGGTGTACCTGATGTGCTTCGGCTCGCTGGTGATCGCCCTGAGCCCGGGTTATGAAACCATTGGCATCGGCGCGCCGATCCTGCTGATTTTCGCCCGTCTGCTGCAAGGCCTGTCGGTCGGTGGCGAGTACGGCACGTCGGCGACGTACCTCAGTGAGATGGCGACCAAGGACCGTCGCGGTTTCTTCTCCAGCTTCCAGTACGTGACCCTGATCTCCGGCCAGCTCATCGCTTTGGGCGTGCTGATCGTGCTGCAAAACATCCTGACCACCGAAGAGCTGTACGCGTGGGGCTGGCGTATTCCGTTCGCCATCGGCGCGCTGTGTGCCGTGGTCGCGCTGTACCTGCGTCGTGGCATGGAAGAGACCGAGTCATTCACCAAGGTCAAGAAAGAGAAAAAAGAAAGCGCCATGCGCACGCTGATGCGCCATCCCAAGGAACTGATGACCGTGGTCGGCCTGACCATGGGCGGCACCCTGGCGTTCTACACCTACACCACGTACATGCAGAAATACCTGGTGAACACCGTCGGCATGAGCATCTCCGACTCCACCACCATTTCCGCTGCCACGCTGTTCCTGTTCATGTGCCTGCAACCGATCATCGGCGGGCTCTCGGACAAGGTCGGTCGTCGGCCGATCCTGATTGCCTTCGGCATCCTCGGCACGCTGTTCACCGTACCGATCCTGACCACCCTGCACACCATCCAGTCTTGGTGGGGCGCGTTCTTCCTGATCATGGCGGCGCTGATCATCGTCAGCGGCTACACCTCGATCAACGCCGTGGTGAAAGCCGAGCTGTTCCCGACCGAGATCCGCGCCCTGGGCGTTGGCCTGCCGTATGCCCTGACCGTATCGATCTTCGGCGGCACCGCTGAATACATCGCGCTGTGGTTCAAGAGCATTGGCATGGAAACCGGTTACTACTGGTATGTCACCGCGTGTATTGCCGTGTCGTTGCTGGTGTACATCACCATGAAAGACACCCGCAAACATTCGCGGATCGAGACGGACTAAGCTCGTCAGCGAAACAAAAAAATGGGGCAGACCTTAGCGGGTCTGCCCCTTTTTCGTTGAATAAACACAATCCCCCTGT
>NZ_CATKQM010000020.1:0-89990 GCF_949768225.1 Pseudomonas sp. IT-P44
GGGTTGTCGCGGGGCGCGCCCCCCGCGAAGGGGTCAATGCGGTCTAAACGGACAACCGCACAGCCAACGCCGCCAACGTCACCAACAACACCGGCACCGTCAACACAATCCCGACCTTGAAGTAATACCCCCAGCCGATCCGAATGCTCTTGCGCTCCAGCACATGCAGCCACAACAACGTCGCCAGGCTGCCAATCGGCGTAATCTTCGGCCCCAGGTCACTGCCGATCACGTTGGCGTAGATCATCGCCTCCTTCACCACTCCGCTCGCCTGACTCGCGTCAATCGACAGCAGGCCAATCAGCACCGTTGGCAGGTTATTCATGATCGACGACAACAGTGCCGTCAACAGACCCGTGCCCATGGCCGCGCCCCAGACGCCGTAACCGGCAAAACCGTCCAGCCAACCCGCCAGATACCCGGTGAGCCCGGCGTTACGCAGACCGTAGACCACCAGATACATGCCCAGCGAGAAAATCACGATCTGCCACGGCGCTTCTTTCAGCACCTTGCGCGTGGAAATCTTGTGGCCTCGGGCAGCAATGGCCAGCAGCAACGCCGCGCACACCGCGGAAATGGCACTGATGGGAATACCCAGCGGTTCCAGCGCAAAACACCCGATCAACAGGATCAGCAACACCGCCCAACCGGCATAAAACGTCGCCGTGTCATGGATCGCACTGGACGGATGCTCCAGTTGCTCAGGGTCGTAATCCTTGGGAATGTCGCGCCGGAAAAACCACATCAGTACCGCCAGTGTCGCCGCAACGCTCACCAGGTTGACCGGAACCATCACCGCCGCGTAGCGATTGAAGCCGATGTGGAAGAAGTCGGCGGAAACGATGTTCACCAGGTTCGACACCACCAGCGGCAGGCTGGCAGTGTCGGCAATAAACCCGGCACCCATCACGAACGCCAGGGTCGCCGCCGGGGAAAAGCGCAACGCCAGCAGCATGGAAATCACGATGGGCGTGAGGATCAGCGCCGCCCCGTCGTTGGCAAACAAAGCCGAGACCAGCGCGCCGAGCAGCACCATATAGGCAAACAACTTGCGCCCACTGCCCCGCCCCCACCGCGCGACATGCAGTGCCGCCCAGGCAAAGAACCCCGCCTCATCCAGCAACAGGCTGATGATGATCAGCGCGACAAAAGTGCCGGTGGCGTTCCAGATGATCTGCCACACCAGCGGAATATCACTGAGGTGCACCACACCGAAAATCAGCGCCAGCACGGCGCCGAACACCGCACTCCAACCGACACCGAGGCCTTTGGGCTGCCAGATCACCAGGGTGATGGTCAGCAGGAAAATCAACGACGCAATGAACATGCAAAGCAGCCTTCAACAGAAATCAGGGATTAACAGCAACGTACAGGTCGATCGGTCATGGCTTGAAGGCGTGCGACATCGGCAGCCAGCCAGCCTTGATGTTCAGCCAGCGCGCCGTGCAGCAGAGTGACGACCCAAGGCGCCAGGTCCGGGTGCAGGCGATAGAAAACCCATTGCCCCTGACGGCGGTCCGCCAACAAGCCATTGCTGCGCAAGAGCGCCAGGTGACGGGAAATTTTCGGCTGACTCAAGTCCAGCCCGGCGGTCAACTCGCACACGCACAACTCGCCTTCGCGGGCGATCAACAGCGCGATACGGCTGCGCGTGTCATCAGCAAGGGCCTTGAAAACATCGACGGGACTGTGAGAGTCGGACATACAGGGAAACGCCTCCGGACAAACGAGGCGTGAATATATGGAATTTCGAATATCCATTAAAGCAAAGTATGGAAACGATTGTTTGTGCAGCCGCTGCCGAGCCTGCATTCGGCAGCGGCTATCAAAGTGATATTCAGACTTTCTTATGCTGCTCGACCCACTGCCCGTAAGCATTGATGAAACTCTGCAAAAAAGGCTTCACCGTCTCGGACAATCTGCCCGCTTCATCGAAGGCCGAACCGGCACCGCTCAAGTAGGCTTCCGGTTGTTGCATGCAAGGCACATTGAGAAACACCATGGACTGGCGCAAATGATGGTTGGCGCCAAACCCGCCGATAGCCCCCGGTGAACAGCTGATCACCGCACCCGGCTTGCCACCCCAGGCGCTCTTGCCATATGGACGCGAACCGACGTCGATTGCGTTCTTCAACGGTGCAGGAACCGAACGGTTGTATTCCGGGGTGACGAACAGCAACGCGTCGGATGAACTCACTTGTTGCCGGAAAGTGCTGTAGGCTGCCGGCGGTGATTCGCCATCGATGTCTTCGTTGTAGAGCGGCAAGTCGCCAATTTCGACGATGTTGAGCTTGAGATTTGCAGGTGCCAGATCGGCCAGGGCCAACGCCACCTTGCGGTTGATCGATTCCTTTCTCAAGCTGCCGACCAGAACGGCGATCGTGTAGACATTGCTCATGGAAGATTCTCGACTGTCCGAAGGAAAGAGCTTGTAGTTATAGATGACGATTCAAGCAGTGGGCGACTGAAAAACGCCGCCCCTGACTATTTTTTTCCTGTAGGAAAACTTACCTCGCCCAACCACGGTCTACAGAACCGCAAATTGAGTGATTTATCTCCAGAGGTTCTAAGCAGATGGCAGCAGTACTCGTCAGTCAGTTCCATGCAAGAGACGCGGAAGGCCGTGTCTATTCCGTGCATGAGTTCCAGGAATCCACCCCTTCGACAGACGGCCTCACCGCTGTCACCACCTACAAGCTGGCCATTGGCGATCGCGTCAACAAGCTTGATGAGAACGAGTTTCTGCTGGTGCAATCGGGCGTCACCCTCATTCGTGAACCCGAAGCCAGCGTCGCCTCATAACCTCGCGTTATGAGCAGAAGTCTTATGCGCGGACTTGGGTTAGGATTCAGCCACTGACTCCCTCACCTGCTGAACATGGACTTCACGCATGCGTTTACGTCATATCGAAGTGATCCAGGCGCTCCTGCAGACCGGTCACCTTGGCACCGCCGCCGAATGGCTGCAGCTGCCAGTGGCCGAGGTCGAAGGCATTCTGCGTGACGCTGAGAGTCAGTTGGGTTTCATGCTGTTTTCCAGCGTGCGTGGACGCTTGCAAGCCACGCGCGAGGCGCGGGAGCTACAGGTCGAAATCGCCCACGTCTACGATGCGCTCGAGCCGGTCCTGCGACTGGCCAGCAGCCTCAAGCAATATCAGGCCCCACCCCTTCGCATCATTTGCACGCCGCCCCTGGCACAACAGTTGTTGCCACAGAGCATCGCGGCGTTGCGCCGGCGTCTCCCCGACGTGCCTTGCAGCCTCCTGAGCCAACCCACCCGCGACATCGTCAGAAGCCTGCTGCTGCGCGAAAGCGATCTGGGCCTGAGCCTGCACGATCCCGACCACGCCGATATTCATTGCCAGGTGATTGCCCAGGGCAAACTCCAGCTACTGGCCCCCCATGGCTGGCTGCAACCGAAGCAGAAGTACATTTCGCTGCAAGACCTGGCGGGGCAGTCGATGGTCGGCCTGGAAGGTCATGATCCGCTGAGCCCGGCACTCGACAACAAACTGCACGCCCTGCGCCCTGCCCCGGTGATTCACACCCGGGTTCAGACTCACCAGATGATGCGCAGCATGGTCGAAGCCGGTGAAGGCCTGGCGATTGTCGACCCGTTCACCGCGCTCGGGGCCAAATCCGCCGGCCTGGATGCCTGCCCGCTGGCGCCCGCCGTGCCGATCAGCGTCTACGCCCTGACCCTGAAGAACGGCGAGCCATCCCCCGCTCTTCAGGCACTGCTGGACATCGTCACGGAACAAGCCGTGGCGATGTTGGCGAGCTGATCGGGCTTTCCAGCGGATTGTCGAATAGTCGATACCAGAACAATGCGATTTCGGCGGTGTTCGGGTCGATGCCGCGATAGCGCAGATGATCGACACCTCCCATCACATAACCGCAGCGCTCATACAGCCGGCACGCGCCCAGATTGTTGTTCTGGGTTTCGAGCATGATGCCCGGCAGTTTTTTCTTGCGGCTCCAGAACTGCGCCACATCCAGCAGCGCCTTGGCCACGCCATGCCGGCGGGCCGGCGCGTGGACCGCCAACTCGTCGATATGGGCAAAGCCGTTCCAGTTGGTGCTGACCACCAGGTGGCCCACCGGCTCATCATCGAGATAGGCCATGAAAATCGCGCTGTCGGCGGCGTCGCGGAAACTGCTGAATTCCTCGGGATCGATGCCATAGCACTTGCGGTAAGGAGTGATTGGCGTGACCGGCCATTGCTCCATCGGTTTGCCGATTTCGGCGGCGACATAGGCCGTGACTTCAAAACTGAAATCACTGCCCCAGATGTAAGCCGCAAAGCCGTCGTCGGCAACGCGAACCGACAGCCCTGGGTATTTCGGATTCATGACCGGTTGCATACTGGGAAAGGTCCTCACTCCTTGATGCAATCGACGGTGTAATGCCGTCCATTGCCCTCGTCTTCGTGTTGCAAGCCGTGCACATCGACGACAAACCCCGGGAAACTGCTATCAAACGTGCGGGCAAACGCCAGGTAATCGATGATTGAGCGGGTCGACTCGGTGAAGCGTTCGCCGGGCATGATCAACGGAATCCCCGGCGGGTACGGCACCAGCATCACGGCGGCGATGCGGCCGTCCAGTGCATCGATGGACACTGCTTCCACCTCGCCACGCACCAGATGATCATAAGCGTCAGCCGGCTTCATGGCGATTTCCGGCAACACGGTGTACATGCGCTTGAGATGTTTGGCCGTGGCATTGCTGCGGTAACAGGCGTGCAGTTGATCGCACAAATCGCGCAGCCCCATACCCTTGTAACGCGCGCCTTCCTGCTGCGCCACGCAGGGCAGGCAGGTCACGAGGCTGACGTTGGCGTCGTAACTGCGCTTGAACTCCAGCAACTCGGTCAGCAGCGTGCTCCATTTGCCCTTGGTGATGCCCATGGAGAACAGCACCAGAAACGAATAGAGCCCGGTCTTCTCGACCACCAGCCCGCGCTCCCAGAGGAATTTGCTGACCACCGCCGCCGGAATCCCGCGCTCGCTCAACGCACCACCGGCGGTGAGGCCCGGCATCACCAGCGTGACTTTGACCGGATCGAGCAGCACGTAGTCATCGGTCACGCCGCCAAAACCGTGCCAGTCGGCATCGGGTTGCAGCAACCAGTCTTCCGTCACCACGCGCTCGATGCCTTCCACCGACGGCGGCTGCCAGATGGAGAACCACCAATCATCAGCGGCAATGTGCTGACGCAAATTCGCCAGTGCCCGACGGAAACTCAGGGCTTCGTCGAACATTTCCTGCAACAGCGAACGACCCGCCGGGCCTTCCATCATCGCCGACGCCACATCCAGAGAGGCGATGATGCTGTACTGCGGCGACGTGGAGATGTGCATCATGAACGCTTCGTTGAAGCGGTCGCGATCCAGTTGCCGCGCACCGCCGTCCTGGACGTGAATCATCGAGGCCTGACTGAACGCCGCCAACAGTTTGTGGGTGGAATGGGTGGTGAACACCAGCGGGCTGTCCGCGCTGCGCGCAGTGCCCATGCCGTAACGTCCGGCAAAAAACTCGTGAAACGCCGCATAGGCATACCAGGCCTCATCGAAATGCAGCACTTCGACGCTGTTGCCCAGGCTTTGCTTGATCAGTTCGGCGTTGTAACAGAGCCCGTCGTAGGTCGAATTGGTCACCACCGCCAGTTTGACCTTGGGCGCACGGCCCTTGGTCAACGGGCTGGCGTCGATTTTGGCCTGAATCGATTCGCGGCTGAATTCACTCAGCGGAATCGGACCAATGATCCCCAACTCGTTGCGTTCCGGGCACAGGTACAACGGAATCGCGCCGGTCATGATGATCGAGTGCAATACCGACTTGTGGCAGTTGCGGTCTACCAGTACCAGGTCATCGCGGGCGACCATCGAATGCCAGACGATCTTGTTGGCCGTCGAAGTGCCATTGATCACGAAAAAGGTGTGATCGGCGCCAAAGTTGCGCGCCGCTCGCGCTTCCGCCTCGGCCAGAGGGCCGGTGTGGTCGAGCAGCGAACCGAGTTCCGGCACCGACACCGACAAGTCCGAACGCAGGGTGTTTTCCCCGAAAAACTGGTGAAACGCCTGCCCCACCGGGCTCTTGTGATAGGCCACGCCGCCACCATGGCCGGGCGTGTGCCAGGAATAATTGGAGTCGGCGGTGTGTTGCACCAATGCCTTGAAGAAAGGTGGCAGCAGGCCATCCAGGTATTTGCGCGCGGCTCGCGCGACCTGCCGCGCCAGAAATGGCACGGTGTCTTCGAACAAATAGAGAATACCGCGCAGCTGATTGAGCTCGTCCATCGCATCGGCCGGGGCGTTTTCCAGCGTCACCTGCTCGCCCAGCGCGAAAATCGGCAAATCCGGCGCACGCACCCGCGCCAGACCGATCAGTTCGGCCATGTTCTGCAACAGATGGGAGTTGGCGCTGGGGTCTTCGGCGGCGATCAACATGCACGAGAGGCCATGATGGGTCGACGCGACCAACCGCCCTTCGGTGTAATCCACTGCCGAGACAATGCTGAAACCTTCCTGCTCCAGCTCCCGGGCGATGCCACGCACCCGATCACCGGCAACCGTGTCGGCCTTGATGTCGCGATGGACGATCAAGACCGGGAATCTCAAATCTTTATACATGGGGCTCAGTGTCCTGAGGCGGCAGTCCGTAGCCTGCCAATAACCTCAGGGTAGAGGGTTGAGGCGCTTGTGGCGAGTGCAATGCCCCGAAATGGGTCACGAGTGGATCGCATAACCCTGTAGGAGCCGGCTTGCTGCGGGCGGCGTTCCGACGATGGCGTCCGTTCAGGCAATGAACGTGTCGACTGCCCCACCGCAATCGCCAGCAAGCCGGCTCCTACAGGTTCGATGTCTATCCACGAGATTCAAGCCTGAGCTTCAGCCTCAAGCAGTTGCTGCCACAGCGATGGCGCACCGGCGGATTTGGCGATGACTTCCAGACGAGCCATGTGTTGCGCCAAATCATCTTCACTGGCGCGGATGATACGGGTTGGCTGGCGATCGGCCGGCAAACGGCGGATCTCCGTGGCTGAGTTGTCCGCCCCTTCACCAGACCCGTTGCCGTCGGACGCATTGCCGGCCAGCGACAGGCTGGTCTGGCCGCCGGTCATGGTCAGGTAAACGTCGGCGAGAATCTCGGAGTCGAGCAAGGCGCCGTGAAGCTCACGGCCGGAGTTGTCGACGCCATAACGTTTGCACAAGGCGTCGAGGCTGTTGCGCTGCCCCGGGTGACGTTCCCGGGCCATCATCAGGGTGTCGAGGATCGAGCAGTGTTGCGTGATGTCCGCACGATCGTGCTGGCCCATCAGGGCGAATTCGTTGTTGATGAAGCCAACGTCGAACGCCGCGTTATGGATGATCAGCTGCGCGCCCTTGATGAATTCGAAAAACTCATCAGCCACTTCAGTGAAGCGCGGCTTGCCTACCAGGAATTCGTTGGTGATGCCGTGAACGCCGATGGCGCCTTCGTCACTCTCGCGGTCTGGTTGCAGGTAAACGTGAAAATGCCGGCCGGTCAGGCGCCGACCGATCAACTCGACACAACCGATTTCGATAATCCGGTGGCCGTCGGTCACCGGCATGCCGGTGGTTTCGGTATCGAGTACAACGGATCTGGTGGCCATCAGTGCTCAGCTCTCAACGGGTCAATCGTGCAAAAGGGGCGATGTTAACACGCCCACGGGATCAGGCGTGCGCACAGGCAAATGACTGAAGCTCATGCAGTTTTTAACAATCATTAGCAATGTTCATAAAGTCTGGCAGAGAACGGCTTGATAGCGTGCGCGGCTTGTTTCCGATGGATTTGAGTTCGTCATGACCACCACACAATCGCTACGCCTGCTGGTCCTGGGCAGTTGCCTGATCGCAACCACCGCCCAGGCCACCAGTTTTGTAATCAGCACCGATATCACGTTGAGCCTGACCTTGAGTTCGTCCAAGGGCACGAGCGGATCATTCAAGGACGACAAGATTGTGCTGGCGGCCAAGGATGATGCGGCAGCGTTTGTGGCCAGTGACGGGGAGATTCGCGGAGCGCGGATTGAAGCGGCATTCGAAAGGATTCGTGGCGGACTGAACGATCAGTATTCAGACCAACAACTGGCCAACGCCATTTTGATGCTGTGAACACCGATCTTGTAGGAGCCGGCTTGCTGGCGATAGGTCCTGAGCCTTGCATTGATCTCGGGGACGCTATCGCCAGCAAGCCGGCTCCTACAAAGGTCAGGCTTGTTTGTAACCGCGCACTTCATCCACGCCACGGTTAGCCAACTGGTCGGCCCGCTCGTTGCCGTGATGCCCGATGTGCCCGCGCACCCACTTCCAGGTGACGTTGTGGCGGTTGACCTGCTCGTCCAGCAATTTCCACAGGTCAGCATTTTTTACCGGTTCTTTCGCTGCCGTTTTCCAGCCGCGCTTCTTCCAGTTGTCCATCCATTCGTTGATGCCTTTCATCACATACTGCGAGTCCGTCACCAGCAGCACGTCGCAGGAACGCTTCAGTTCTTCCAGCCCGCGAATCGCGCCCATCAGCTCCATGCGGTTGTTGGTGGTGTTGGCTTCGCCACCCCAGAGTTCTTTTTCAACGCCCTTGCACACCAGCAATGCGCCCCAGCCGCCTGGGCCAGGATTGCCCTTGCAGGCGCCGTCAGTGAAGAGTTCTACGCTATCGCTCATGCCAATCTATCCAGAAAATGCGGTGGCCCGCCGATCGTTGATCGACGATGCCCGAGGCCGGGACGCGCCCGGCCGGGAATATAAAAAGTGCTACGGCTCGATGTTGCGGCGGTTGACCTTGGCCATCGGCAATGGAATCAACTTGCCCATCGGCTCGCGACGCTCCTGACGAACCGGCCGCAGGCCGACCACGATCTTGCGCGCGACCAATAAATAGAAGCCGCCACCCGACAGTTGCCAGTCACCGGCCTTGCGCTCCCAACCGGCCAAACGGGCTTGCCAGGCGGGGGACGCAAGCGGCGGACGATAGCACCCGAAGCGGCGTTTCTCCAGCGCGAAGCCCAGCAGGTTCAGCCAGTCGGCGACCCGCGACGGCGAAATGCATCGAGCCTTGCGCAAGGCATCATGGGCGAACACGTGGCGCAAACCCCAGCTGCTCCAGGGGTTGATCCCGATGATCAGCAAATGCCCGCCGGGACGTACGCTGCTGGCCGCTTCGCGCAGCAAACCATGGGGCGACAGGCAGAAATCCAGGCCGTGCTGCAACACCACCACATCGGCAGCATGCTCGCTCAACGGCCAGGCCTGCTCTTCACACACAATCTCGACACCCGGCAATGGCGCACCCAGCCGCACATTGCGCTGGACCTGCGGCGCCGACGGCGGTGTCTCGGCCGAAGGACCGTAATGCACCAGATAGCCACCGAAGAAGCGCCCCAACTCGTCTTCGAGCATGCGCCGTTCTTCATCCAGCAGAAATTGCCCGATGGGGCCGGACAGCCATTCACGGGCCGCGCTGATCAGGGCCAGCCAGTCAGGATCAGCCTGAGCGAACGCTTTATCAGTCATTGCATTCTCCAACGCGCCAGGAAGTTCTAAGATGCGCCATTGTTTTCCGCTTGGCGAATCCGACGATGATACAGATCAGTGCCCTGCCCGCCTTCACCGACAACTACATCTGGTTGTTGCAAGACCCCGACACGCGACGCTGTGCGGTGGTCGATCCCGGCGATGCCGCGCCGGTCCAGGCCTGGCTCTCGGCGAATCCGGGTTGGGCACTGAGTGATATTTTGATCACTCACCATCATCACGACCATGTCGGCGGTGTCGAACAGCTGAAAAAAGCGACGGACGCGAAGGTCTACGGCCCGGCCAGTGAAACCATTCCGGCGCGGGATGTTGCGCTCAAGGACAACGACCGTATCAACGTGCTCGGCTGCGACTTTGAAGTCATCGAAGTACCCGGTCACACCCTGGGACACATCGCTTTTTATCATCAGGGCCTGCTTTTTTGTGGCGACACCCTGTTCGCCGCCGGTTGCGGGCGGTTGTTCGAAGGCACGCCCGAGCAAATGCACACCTCGCTGACACGCCTCGCATCCCTTCCCGAGGATACGCAGGTGTATTGCACGCATGAATACACCCTGAGCAACCTGCGCTTCGCCGCAGCGGTCGAACCGGGTAATCCGCACACGGCCGAACGGCTGGCAAAAGTCACCGAACAACGTGCAGCAGGCATCATCACGCTGCCTTCGTCGATCGCTCTGGAAAAGCTGACAAACCCGTTTTTACGTGTCGACGAAACATCTGTTAAAGAAAAAGTGGACGAACGGAATGGCACCTATAACCGGGCTCCGAGTGCGGTTTTTGCTGCTCTGCGCGCTTGGAAGGATAAGTTCTGAGAGGGCTTGCCGTTGGTGCGAAAAATCTGAATGGTTGACCGCAAGGGGTGCACTTTCTAGAATCGCCCGACATTTTTGCCCGGAACTTACTTCCAGCCAATGTCGTCATCTATTCGTAAAGCCATCAATTCAGACGCATTGACCCGCTTGGCTCAAGCCATAGCGGTGGCTGTGTCCGCCACTCTGGCGGGCTGTTCCAGCCATGTGCCGCAGACCGACGCGGCACATACCCCGAACATCGCAGCGCGAGCCAAACAGAAGCCCATCTGGCTCAGCGAAAAGCCTAGCCCGCAAATTCCACAGGACGTCTGGGAGCGCATGCGCCAAGGCTTCCAGTTGCAGGAAGGCCTGGGCGTCAACCCGCGCATCGAGCAACAGCGCCTGTGGTTCGCCAGTAATCCATCCTTCCTCGAAAACGCCGGCGAACGCGGCAGTCTCTACATTCACTACATCGTCGAACGCCTTGAAGAACGCAACATGCCGCTGGAACTGGCACTCCTGCCAGTGATTGAAAGCGCCTACAACCCAATGGCCTATTCCCGGGCCGACGCGGTTGGCCTGTGGCAATTCATTCCTTCCACCGGGCGTTACTTCAACCTGCGCCAGACCCGTTTCTACGATGGCCGTCGCGACATTACCGCGTCGACCACCGCCGCGATGGATTACCTGACCCGTCTGCACGACATGTTCAACGGCGACTGGCTGCTGGCCCTCGCGGCTTACAACGCGGGTGAAGGTACGGTCAGCCGGGCCATCGAACGTAACGAAAGACTTGGCCTGCCTACCGATTACTGGAACCTGCCACTGCCGTCGGAAACCCAGGCCTATGTGCCGAAGTTGCTGGCCCTGTCGCAAGTGGTCCTGGCGCCCGAAGCCTACGGCGTGAACCTCAACCCGATCGCCAACGAGCCGTATTTTCAGGCCGTCGAAATCAACCAGCGCATGGACCTGTCCAAGGTTGCAGCGGTGGCCAATATCGACGAAGACGAGCTGTTCCAGCTCAACCCGGCCTTCAAGCAGCGCACCACCACTCTGGACGGTCCTCAGCATTTGCTGGTGCCGACGTCCAAGGCGCAACTGCTGACCGCCAGCCTGTCGACCATGCGTCCTGAAGAGCTGATCAGCAAGAAGTCGCTCAAACCGGTGTTCGAAGGCGCAGACGATACCCAGATCGCCAGCCTCAAACGCGCCTACCGCGTGAAACGTGGCGACAACCTCGGCACCATCGCCAAGGCCAACAAGGTCGACGTAAAAGACCTGCAACGCTGGAACAAGCTGACTGGCAAGGACCTCAAGGTTGGTCAGACGCTGGTGATGCAGGACAAGACCAAGCGCAGCTCCGGACGCGTCAACACCGTAGTGGCCGCCAACACAAAGACGAATGGCAAGACGGACACCAAGAAACCGCAGACCCAATACAAGGTCCAGCAAGGTGACTCGCTGTACATCGTGGCCAAGCGTTTCAACGTTGAAATGCAGCACCTCAAGCGCTGGAACCCGCGTGTCGGCCAGGCGCTGAAGCCGGGTCAGATGTTGACGGTTGCTTCGCCGCACTGAAAAAAAGCCCCTGATTTCAGGGGCTTTTTTTTTGCCCAAATACCATAAACAGGTTCACACAACCCCTGTAGGAGCCAGCTTGCTGGCGATGGTCGTTAACGATAACGCGTGAAATCTGGTTAAGCGCGGCGCACTTGAGCCCATCGCCAGCAAGCCGGCTCCTACAGGGTTTGTGTACGACGAGCGATCAAATAGGTTTCCAAGCCTCCACAAGGGATCTGCCCCGGCAATTAAGGGGTCGTTAAATCCCCGTCTTTTTCCTGTCCATACAAGCTGTTACTGTACGGCCCACAAAGCCCAAGCCGCCTGGATCGGATCTCTGACTTGAAGCGTCCCCTCCTCCTGCTCCTCATCAGCCTGGCCTTGAGCTCCTCCGCAAGTGCGACGATCAGCGAAAGCCATGGTTATGCGCAGTTCGGCACGCTCAAGTACCCGGCCAGATTTACCCATTTCGACTGGGTCAACCCGCAAGCGCCCAAGGGCGGTACGTTGCGGGTGATGGCGTTTGGCACCTTCGATACGCTCAATCCGTACACCTTCAAGGGCTCGAGCCCGGTTTCCACCGCGAACTTCCTGCAGTACGGCATCAACGAGCTCAACGAGCCGCTGATGGTCGGCACCGGCCAATACGCGCCGTCCGGCGACGAGCCCACCTCCAGTTATGGCCTGATCGCCCAAACGGTGGAATACAGCGAAGACCGCAGCTGGGTGGTGTTCAACCTGCGCCCCGAAGCCCGCTTTCACGATGGCACGCCGATCACTGCGTATGACGTCGCGTTCTCTTATCGATTGCTGCTCAAGGAAGGCCATCCGCAATACCGTACCAATCTCCAGGAGGTGTTGCGGGTCGACGTGCTCAACCCACAGCGCATCCGCTTCGTCTTCAAGCGCGCTGGCAATCCACTGCTGATCCTGCGCCTGGGCGAGTTGCCGGTGCTGCCGCAGCATTACTGGAAAGGTCGCGACTTCAAGGCCACCACCTTCGAGCCGCCGCTGGGCAGTGGCCCTTATCGCATGACCTCGGTCACGCCCGGGCGCCAGATTGTGTTTGAACGGGTCAAGGATTACTGGGGCAAGGACCTGCCGGTCAATCGCGGCAAGTACAACGTCGACCGCATGGAAGTCGAGTTCTACCGCGACAGCGACGTCGCGTTCGAAGCCTTCAAGGCCGGCGAGTTCGACATCTACATCGAGCATCAGGCGAAGAACTGGGTTAACGGCTACAACTTCCCGGCCGTGCGACGAGGCGATGTCATCAAGGCGCAGATCCCGCACCAGATCCCGACCCAGAGCCAGGGCCTGTTCATGAACACCCGGCGCCCGGCCTTCTCCGACGCGAAGGTGCGCGAAGCGCTAGGGCTGATGTTCGATTTCGAGTGGACCAATCGCACGCTGTTCAGCGGCGCTTACAAACGCGCCATGAGTTACTACCCCAACAGCGAATTCTCGGCCACCGGCCTGCCGGTCGGTCATGAGTGGTTGATGCTCAAGCCGTACCGCGAGCAATTGCCCGCCAAACTGCTCACCGAGCCGTTCAGCCTGCCGCAGACCCAAGGGCGCGGCATTCCGCGGGACACCATGCGCCAGGCCCTGAGCCTACTCGCCGAGGCCGGCTGGAAGCTCAACGGTCAACGGGTCGAAAACGCCAAGGGCCAGCCGCTCTCGCTTGAGATCCTGCTGGTCAACCCGAACCTGGAACGCATCCTCCAGCCTTATGTCGAGAACCTCGCCAGTATCGGCATCGACGCCCGGTTGCGCACGGTGGATCGCGCCCAGTACAAACAGCGCCTCGACCAGTTCGATTTCGACATGATTCTGATGACCCTGAACCAGACCCTCAGCCCTGGCCTGGAGCAATGGCAGTATTTCCATTCCAGCCAGGTCGGGGTCAAGGGCAGCAAAAATTACGCGGGCATCGCCAACCCGGTGGTTGACCATTTACTCGAGCAACTGCTCGCCGCCCAGACCCGCGATGAACAGGTTGCCGCCGGCAAAGCCCTGGACCGCGTGTTGTTATGGCAGCACTACATCATTCCCAACTGGTACCTCAATTATCACCGCCTGGCCTACCGCAACCGGTTCGCCTTCGTCACCACGCCGCCCTATACGCTGGGCCTGAGCGCGTGGTGGCTGAAATCTTCGGAGAAAGATCGATGAAACCCGTACGCGCCCTGCTCCTGCAGGCCAGCGGCCTGTTGTTCGCCGGGCTGGCCTGCGCCGCGCCGCAACACGCCCTGACCTTGTACAACGAGCCACCGAAATACCCGGCCGACTTCAAGCATTTCGACTACGTGAATCCGGACGCGCCCAAGGGCGGGGTCTTCCGTCAGGCCGGCTTCGGCGGCTTCGACAGCCTCAACCCGTTCATCAGCAAAGGCGTGTCGGCCGGCGACATCGAGCTGATCTACGACACCCTGGCCAAACAGGGACTCGATGAACCGTTCACCGAATATGGATTGGTTGCCGGCAAGATCGAGAAAGCCCCGGACAACAGCTGGGTGCGTTTCTACCTGCGCCCTGAAGCGCGCTTCCACGACGGTCATCCGATCCGTGCCGAAGACGTGGTGTTCAGCTTCGAAACGCTGATCAAAGACGGCGCACCGATGTATCGCGGTTACTACAGCGACGTCGCTGAAGCAGTCGCCGAAGACCCGCTGACCGTGCTGTTCAAGTTCAAACACACCAACAACCGCGAACTGCCGTTGATCCTCGGCCAGTTGCCGGTACTGCCCAAACACTGGTGGGCGACCCGGGACTTCAACAAGGGCAATCTGGAAATGCCGTTGGGCAGCGGCCCGTACAAGGTCAGCGAGGTGAAGGCCGGGCGCTCGATTCGCTACGAGCGGGTCAAGGATTACTGGGGCAAGGACCTGCCGGCCAACCGAGGTTTCTACAACTTCGACGTGATGACCACCGATTACTACCGCGACAACACCGTGGCCCTGGAAGCACTCAAGGCCGGTCAGTTCGATTACTGGCTGGAGATGAGCGCGAAAAACTGGGCCAACGCCTACAACATTCCGGCGGTTGCCGAAGGTCGGCTGAACAAGGAACAGATCCCCAACGGCAACCCGACCGGCATGCAGGGTTTTGTCTTCAACCTGCGCCGCCCGGTGTTCCAGGACGTGCGCGTGCGCCAGGCGCTGACGCTGTTGCTGGACTTTGAATGGACCAACAAGCAACTGTTCAACGGCGCCTACATGCGCACGCGCAGTTTCTTTGAAAACTCGGAAATGGCCGCCACCGGTTTGCCGGATGCCGATCAGTTGGCCATTCTCGACCCGTTCCGCGGCAAGATCCCCGAGCAGGTATTCACCGAGGCCTTCCAGAACCCGGTGACCGACGCCAGCGGCATGATCCGCACGCAGCAACGCAAGGCTTATCAGCTGTTGCAGGAAGCCGGCTGGCGGATCGTCGACGACAAGATGGTCGACGCCAACGGCAAACCGGTGAACATCGAGTTCCTGCTGGCCCAGACCGAGTTCGAACGGGTGCTGCTGCCGTTCAAGCGCAATCTCAGCGACCTGGGGATCGACCTGGTGATTCGCCGGGTCGACGTCTCGCAGTACATCAATCGCGTGCGTTCGCGGGACTTCGACATGATTGTCGGCAGCTTCCCGCAATCCAATTCGCCGGGTAACGAACAGCGCGAATTCTGGATGTCTGCCGCCGCCGACAAGCCCGGCAGCCGCAACTCCATGGGCTTGAAAGACCCGGTGGTGGACCAACTGGTCGAGCAACTGATCAACGCCGATTCGCGCAAAAGCCTGGTGGCTCACGCCCGTGCACTGGACCGCGTGCTGCAATGGGGTTATTACGTGATCCCCAACTGGCACATCAAGACCTGGCGCGTGGCTTACTGGAACCATATCGGCCACCCGAAAATCTCACCCAAGTACGACATCGGTACGGCCACCTGGTGGATCAAGCCCAACGTGACACCGGCGATAGAAGTCGAAACCAAACTGCAAGCCGACCCTGCGGGCACGGAGTAATAGATGCTGGCGTATATTTTTCGGCGACTGCTGCTGATCATCCCGACGCTGCTCGGCATTTTGCTGATCAACTTCGTGATCATCCAGGCCGCCCCCGGCGGGCCGGTGGAGCAGATGATCGCCAAGCTCGAAGGTTTCGAAGGCGCCACCAGCCGCATTGCCGGCGGTGGTGCAGAGGTGTCGGTGGCCGGCTCGGCCTATCGTGGCGCCCAGGGCCTGGACCCCGCGCTGGTGAAAGAAATCGAGCACATGTACGGCTTCGACAAATCGGCGCCGGAACGTTTGTGGATCATGGTCAAGAACTACGCCACCCTGGATTTCGGCGACAGTTTCTTTCGCGACGCCAAGGTCATCGACCTGATCAAGGAAAAGATGCCGGTGTCGATCTCCCTCGGGCTGTGGAGCACGCTGATCATGTACCTGGTGTCGATCCCGCTGGGGATCGCCAAGGCCACGCGACATGGCAGTCACTTCGACGTCTGGACCAGCTCGGCGATCATCGTCGGTTACGCGATCCCGGCGTTCCTGTTCGCCATTCTGTTGATTGTGGTGTTCGCCGGCGGCAGCTATTTCGACTGGTTCCCGCTTCGGGGACTGACCTCGAACAACTTCGATGAACTGAGCATGGGCGGCAAGATTCTCGATTACTTCTGGCACCTGGCGTTGCCGGTGACGGCGCTGGTGATCGGTAACTTCGCCACCATGACCCTGCTGACCAAAAACAGCTTCCTCGATGAAATCAACAAGCAGTACGTCGTCACCGCCAAGGCCAAGGGCCTGACCAATCACCGTGTGCTCTACGGCCACGTGTTCCGCAACGCCATGCTGCTGGTGATTGCCGGTTTCCCGTCGGCGTTCATCGGGATTTTCTTCACCGGTTCGTTGCTGGTGGAGGTGATCTTCTCCCTCGACGGACTGGGGCTGATGAGTTTCGAAGCGGCGATCAACCGTGATTACCCGGTGGTCTTCGGCACGTTGTTCATCTTCACCCTGCTGGGATTGGTGGTGAAACTGATCGGCGATCTGACCTACACCTTTGTCGATCCGCGCATCGACTTCGAAAGCCGGGAGCATTGAGATGAACCTGTCCCCTCTCAATCGCCGGCGTTTCGAACTGTTCAAGGCCAACAAGCGCGGCTGGTGGTCGCTGTGGCTGTTTCTCGTGTTGTTCGGCCTGAGCCTCGGTGCCGAGCTGATCGCCAACGACAAACCCTTAGTGGTGCATTACGACAACAGCTGGTACTTCCCGGCGCTCAAGCGTTACCCGGAGACTACGTTCGGCGGCGAATTCCCGCTGGAAGCCAACTACAAGAGCCCGTATATCCGCGAACTGCTCAAGGCCAAGGATGCGTGGGTGCTGTGGGCGCCGATTCCCTACAGCTACCAAAGCATCAACTACGACCTGAAAGTCCCGGCACCGGCACCGCCATCGACCGACAACCTGCTGGGCACGGACGACCAGGGGCGCGATGTGTTGGCGCGGGTGATTTACGGCTTCCGGATTTCGGTGCTGTTCGCGCTGACATTGACCATTCTCAGCTCGATCATCGGCGTGATTGCCGGTGCCTTGCAGGGTTTCTATGGCGGCTGGGTCGATCTGGCCGGGCAGCGGTTCCTGGAGATCTGGTCCGGGTTGCCGGTGCTGTATCTGCTGATCATTCTCGCCAGCTTCGTCCAGCCGAACTTCTGGTGGCTGCTGGGGATCATGCTGCTGTTTTCGTGGATGAGCCTGGTGGACGTGGTCCGCGCCGAGTTCCTGCGCGGACGCAACCTCGAATACGTGCGCGCGGCCCGGGCGCTGGGGATGCAGAATGGTGCGATCATGTTCCGCCACATCTTGCCCAACGCGATGGTTTCGACCATGACGTTCATGCCGTTCATCCTCACCGGCGCCATCGGCACGCTGACGGCGCTGGACTTCCTGGGTTTCGGCTTGCCGCCGGGCGCGCCGTCGCTCGGTGAGCTGGTGGCCCAGGGCAAATCCAACCTGCAAGCGCCGTGGCTGGGCATGAGCGCATTTGCGGTGCTGGCGTTGATGTTGAGTCTGCTGGTGTTCATCGGCGAGTCCGCTCGCGATGCCTTCGACCCGAGGAAGTGAAATGAATCAGGACAATCTGATCGAAGTGCGCGACCTGGCCGTCGAATTCGTCGTTGGCGAGCGCTGCCAGCGGGTGGTCGAAGGTGTCAGCTTCGACATCAAGCGCGGCGAGACCCTGGCGTTGGTGGGTGAAAGCGGTTCCGGCAAATCGGTGACCGCGCACTCGATCCTGCGCCTGCTGCCCTACCCGCTCGCCCGGCATCCGTCCGGCACCATCGAGTACTCCGGGCAAGACCTGCTGAGCCTGAAAGAAAAAACCATCCGCCACATCCGTGGCAACCGGATCGCGATGATCTTTCAGGAGCCGATGACTTCGCTCAATCCGCTGCACTCGATCGAGAAGCAGATCAACGAAGTTCTCAGCATTCACAAAGGTTTGATCGGCAAAGTCGCGACCAAACGTACGCTGGAACTGCTGGAAATGGTCGGCATTCCGGAGCCCGAGAAGCGCCTGAAAGCCCTGCCCCACGAATTGTCCGGCGGCCAGCGCCAGCGAGTGATGATCGCCATGGCCCTGGCCAACGAGCCGGAGCTGCTGATCGCAGACGAACCGACCACCGCGCTGGACGTGACCGTCCAGCTGAAAATCCTCGAATTGCTCAAGGAATTGCAGACCCGTCTGGGCATGGCATTGTTACTGATCAGTCACGATTTGAACCTTGTGCGAAGAATTGCGCATCGCGTATGTGTCATGCAGCGCGGTTGCATCGTCGAACAGGCATCGTGCGAAGAGTTGTTCCGCGCGCCGCAGCATCCGTACACTCGGGAACTGCTGGCAGCGGAGCCCAGCGGCAAGCCGGCGACCAACGTGATTGGCCCGCCGTTGCTTGCGGTCGAGGACCTGAAAGTCTGGTTTCCGATCAAGAAAGGCTTGCTGAAAAAGACCGTCGATCACATCAAAGCGGTGGACGGGATCAATTTCAGCCTGCCTCAGGGACAGACCCTGGGGATTGTGGGGGAAAGCGGTTCCGGCAAGTCGACACTCGGTTTGGCGATTTTGCGGCTGATTGGCAGCAAAGGTGCGATCCGTTTTGAAGGCAAGCAGCTAGACTGCCTGACGCAACAACAGGTTCGGCCGCTGCGTCGGGAGATGCAGGTGGTGTTTCAGGACCCGTTCGGCAGCCTGAGCCCGCGGATGTGCGTGAGCCAGATCGTTGGCGAAGGCCTGCGGATTCACAAGATGGGCACCGAGGCAGAACAGGAACAAGCGATTATTGCGGCACTCAGGGAGGTAGGTCTGGATCCGGAAACCCGGCACCGCTACCCCCACGAATTTTCCGGCGGGCAGCGGCAGAGAATCGCCATTGCCCGGGCATTAGTGCTAAAACCGGCGCTGATTCTGCTGGACGAGCCGACTTCGGCCCTCGACCGGACAGTGCAGCGCCAAGTGGTGGAGCTTTTGCGTTCACTGCAAACCAAGTACAACCTGACGTATCTGTTTATCAGCCATGACCTGGCTGTCGTCAAAGCGCTGAGCCACCAGTTGATGGTGGTCAAGCATGGCCAAGTGGTCGAACAGGGAGACGCGCAAAGTATCTTTGCCGCCCCCCAACATCCGTATACACAGCAGTTGCTGGAAGCCGCTTTTCTGGCACCAGCCACTGCGCAATAACCTGAAAGAGAGGAGCAACACATGGGTTTTCTCGCCGGTAAGCGCGTACTGATCGTCGGTGTCGCCAGCAAGCTGTCCATCGCATCCGGCATCGCTGCCGCCATGCATCGCGAGGGCGCTGAGCTTGCCTTCACTTATCAGAACGACAAACTCAAGGGTCGTGTCGAAGAGTTCGCACAAAGCTGGGGTTCCAACCCGGACCTGTGCTTCCCGTGCGACGTGGCCAGCGATGAAGAAATCGCCAAGGTTTTCGTTGAGCTGGGCAAGAAGTGGGATGGCCTGGATTGCATCGTGCACTCCGTTGGCTTCGCCCCGGGCGACCAACTGGACGGCGACTTCACCGAAGCCACCACCCGTGAAGGTTTCCGCATTGCTCACGACATCAGCGCCTACAGCTTCGTGGCCCTGGCCAAAGCTGGCCGCGAAATGATGAAAGGCCGCAATGGCAGCCTGCTGACCCTGTCGTACCTGGGTGCCGAGCGCACCATGCCTAACTACAACGTAATGGGCATGGCCAAGGCTTCGCTGGAAGCCGGCGTACGTTACCTGGCCGGCTCCCTGGGCCCGGACGGCACTCGCGTCAACTGCGTATCGGCTGGCCCGATCCGCACCCTCGCCGCTTCCGGCATCAAGAACTTCCGCAAGATGCTGGCCGCCAACGAAGCGCAAACCCCGCTGCGTCGCAACGTCACCATCGAAGAAGTCGGCAACGCCGGCGCCTTCCTGTGCTCGGACCTGGCGTCCGGCATCAGCGGTGAAATCATGTACGTGGACGGTGGTTTCAACACCACGGCCATGGGCAGCCTCGAAGAGTAATCTTCGACGGTAACGAAAAAACCCGCCTCTACAGGCGGGTTTTTTTGTGCCAAAAATTCCATACCCAACGCAATCCCCTGTAGGAGCCGGCTTGCTGGCGATAGCTATATTCGACTCACTGCAAATGTCGGCTGTGAGATCGCCATCGCCAGCAAGCCGGCTCCTACAGGGGTTGTGTGTTCAGGTCGATTGAGGTCAGGCAGTTGGCAAATAATTGCTGGATTGGCTGCAAACGTTGGCTGTAGCGCTGCAACAGCACAATCTCGCGGTAGAACGTCAGTTCGCCCAACCGGATGATCCGCACCTTCGCGCCATACTCAAGCCACAACCCGGCCTCAGGAAGCAGCGACACACCCAATCCGCATTCAACCATTTTGACGATGGCTTCCAGCTCATCCAGTTCCAAAGCCACCTGCACATCAATCTGCTGTTCACGCAGGAACCGCGTCACCAGGCGCCCACCGAAGGAATTGCGGTCGTAACGCACATGGGGATGGTTCGCGAGGATCTGCAACGGGTCATTACCTTCAAGCTCCGGCGGCACGATCAGCACAAACGGTTCCTTGCGAATGACCTGCGCCGACAACTCCTTGGGCAACTCGAACGGCGGCTTGATCAGGATGGCCAGATCAACCTCCCCGGTATCGACCTGGATCAGCAGATTCAGCGAAACGCCCGGCACCAGTTTCGGTTCCAGCAACGGCGCTTGCTGACGCAGTCGCAACAACGCCTGAGGCAACAAACCGGTCTGGGCCGTGGCCACTGCGCCAATCTTCAGCTCGCCGCGGTATTCGCTGACGTCATCGCTGACCGCCATGCGACTGAAGGTTTCCAGCATCTCACGGGCCATCGGCAACGCCCGTTGCCCTGCCGCATTGAGAATCGCCTGACGCCCGGTGCGATCGAACAAACGAATGCCCAACGCCTGTTCCAGGTTGCGCATCTGCGCGCTGACCGCCGACTGCGTCAGGCCGATGTGCATGCCGGCGGCGGCGAATGTGCCGTAGCGTGTAACAGCGATGAAGGTTTTCAGTTCACGCAGCATGACGGTCTCGATTGATCGAAATAATTTGAGCTCGATGCAAAAACTATCGTCTTTCAATCGAAAAGCACAGCGCTAAACTCCACTTCAATCACCGTCAATCTGCGAGGCACAGCGATGCAACTCTCCCCTTTTCACTTGGCCATCCCGGTATATGACCTCGCGGCAGCCCGGACTTTTTACCGTGACGTCTTCGGCCTGGAGGAAGGCCGGTCCAGCGACCATTGGGTTGACTTCAACTTCTTCGGCCACCAATTGGTGATTCACCTGGCACCCAAAAACGCCTCACAGGAAGCCGCGCACACCAACGCCGTGGACGGGCATGACGTGCCGGTGCCGCATTTTGGCGTGGTGCTGGGGATGGATGAGTGGGAGGGTTTGGCCGAGCGGCTGAAGGCGCGCGACACCCGATTCGTGATTGAACCGGGCATTCGGTTTCAGGGGTTGGTTGGCGAACAGGCGACGATGTTTTTGTTTGATCCTTGCGGCAATGCGCTGGAGTTCAAAGCGTTCAAGGATATCGGGCAGCTGTTTGCCAAGTGAAGATATGGGTGATTTTGAGGGCCTCATCGCGAGCGGGCTCGCTCCCACATTGGTTCTGCGCCGTACACGAACCAATGTGGGAGTGAGCCTGCTCGCGATTTGGCCCGCTCATACACCACCGAAATTCCAGCCTACCGATGCAACGCCCTCTCCGCCTCAATCAGCAGCTCATCAATCGAGTGATGCAGATTAATGTCGTACTCGACCTGGCCAATGCTGAAACGAATGTCATAACCGCGACGCATCGTGGCGTTGCGCTCGTCGAGGATTTCTTCGAGCCGCGACTTGATGGCGCCAATGTCCACGGCGCTTGAACCGGTCAACAAGGCCACAAACTCGTCGTCGCCGAGCCGGCCAATCACATCGTTTTCGCGGAAGGCGATGCGCAGCACGTCGGCAAAGGTTTTCAGCGCGTCATCACCCTCGGCGCGACCGTACAAATAGTTGATGTGCTTGAAATTATCGAGGTCGAAAAACAGCAGCGTGGCCGGTTTTTCCAGTTGCTGACAGGCGTCCAGCCCCAGTTGGGCCAGTGTCGTGAAGCCGTGACGGTTGGACAGCAGCGTCAACTCATCCATGCTCGCCATCTGCACACCAATCACTTCCTGCTCGGCTTTACGGGCCTGATCACGCAGCAATTGACGCGCTTGCTGGGGCGACAGCAACGGGTCTGCGTTAGCGCCGTGTTTTACCGGTTTGCCTGGGTTCAGCATGACTCACTCCATTGGCGGGTATGTTCTTTAGAGTGGTCCATACCCGGTTTGACTCCCGGTTAACGGACCGTCGGTCAACTGCCCACCACCGGACAAGGCCCTCCGGCCTCGGCCCAGCGCTTGAATTGAGTGACGAAAATATCGTGCGGCACCGGCACCGGCGCTCGCCCTTCACCCGGATTCCAGCCCCACAGCACCAGTTTGTCGTCGCTGACATGCTTGATCAGCGCGGCGAAATCCCGATCGCCATTACTGGAGCGGTCCTTGATCATTGCGCACAATTTGTCGGCCGGCAGCCCGATCCAGGCCATTTTGTGCGCCGCAGGCGGCAGGCTCCAGTGCGGTGCACCCGGTGGCGCATGCGGGCCGTAACTGGCCGGCGGATTGCTGTCGGCGTGGCAGGTGGCGCACGGCAAACCGGCCGCGCCCTTGCCGTCCATGCCGCGTACGACGTTCATCGCGTGGGGCGTTCCGGCATCGAACTGCAACGGTGAATCACCCGGGATATGGCAGTTCTGGCAGCGCGGGTTCTGAAACACCTTCTGCACGGTATCGAAAGCCTTCAACGCTTCTCTATCCTCTGAGAACAGGTCCGTGGCGTAGATCGTCAGGAGGATCAGCACCACTGCGCCCAGAATCAGATGTCGCCTCATCTCACACCCCCGACAGTTGCAAGGGCAGTTCGCGCAACCGTTGCCCGGTCAGGGCAAACACTGCGTTGGCCACCGCTGGCGCCGTGGGCGGCACGCCAGCCTCACCGATGCCGCCGGGTTTGTCGGTGCTGGGCACGATATGCACTTCAACCACCGGCATTTCGTTCAGGCGCAGCACCTGATAGTCGTGGTAATTGGACTGCACCACCTGCCCATTCTTGAAGGTCAGTTTGCTGTGCAGGGTAAAGCCGAGGCCGAAGGTGATGGCCGACTCCATTTGCGCCGCGATGCTCATCGGGTTGACCGCAATGCCGCAGTCCACCGCGCACACCACTCGGTGCACGCGGATCTTCAGGTTGTCCTGGGACACCTCGGCAACCTGCGCGACGTAGCTGCCGAACGACTCATGCACAGCGACACCCAGTGCATGCCCATCCGGTAATGGCGCTGTCCAATTGGCCTTTTCGACCGCCAGGTTCAACACACCAAGATGCCGCGCATGGTCCTTGAGCAAGGTTCGCCGGTACTCCACCGGGTCCTTGCCTGCCGCTTCGGCCAGCTCATCGATCAACGACTCCATCACGAACGCCGTGTGGGTGTGCCCGACCGAACGCAACCACAACACGGTGATGCCGGTTTTCGGCGAATGCAGTTCCACCTGATGATCGGCCAAGCCCTCGATGTAAGGGCTGTCGACAACGCCTTCGACCGACGTTTTGTCGATACCGTCCTTGACCATGGTGGCCGCAAACGCTGTGCCGTCCATGATCGACTGCCCGACCATCACGTGCTTCCACGCAATCGGCATTCCACTGGCATCCAGGCCGATACGCGCCTGATGCAGGAACGCCGAACGGTAATAGCCACCACGGATGTCGTCCTCCCGCGACCACACCGTTTTCACCGGGCCGCCCGCCGCCTTCGCAACCTCCACGGCCTCAGCGACAAAGTCTGAAGTCGGGTTGGCCCGCCGGCCGAAACCGCCGCCCAGAAACTCGGTATGAATCTCGACCTGCTCGGGTTTGAGCCCGGTGATTTTTCCCGCGATCATCTGATCCAGCGTCTGGAACTGCGTACCGGTCCAGATCTCGCATTTGTCCTGGGTGATTTTCACCGTGCAATTGAGCGGTTCCATTGGCGCATGAGCCAGGTACGGCACGCTGTACTCGACATCAATCGCCTTCGCTGCCTTGCGCAAAGCGCCCTGCGCATCCCCGGCCTTGCTGGCCGAAGTGCCCGGCGTGGCGGCGAGTTTGCGAAAGCTCTCCAGCAGATGTTGGCTGTCGAGCCCGGTGTTCGGCCCCAGATCCCAATCGACCTTCAGCGCATCGCGCCCCAGTTTCGCCGCCCAGTAATGATCGGCAATCACCGCGACGCCCGTCGGCACCTGCACTACTTTGTGCACGCCCGGTATCTCCAGCGCTTGCGCGCCTTCAAAGGATTTGACACTGCCGCCGAACACCGGCGCACGGGCAACCATCGCGGTCATGAGTCCGTCGAACTGCACGTCCATCCCGAATTTGGCTCGCCCGGTGATTTTCTCCGGAGTGTCCAGGCGTTTGGTCGGTTTGCCGATGACCTTCCAGTCTTTCGCCTCCTTGAACTTGATCGACGCCGGGTCCGGTGCTGGCAACTTGCCCGCGTCATCGGCCAGTTCGCCGTACGTGGCGCGGTTGTCGCCGGCAATGACCACACCCGACTCGGTGCGAATATCCGAAGGCGCGACATTGAAGCGCTTGGCGGCGGCTTCGATCAGCATCAACCGCGCCGCCGCGCCCGCATGACGGTAGCGATCGAATTCCATCCAGGTGGAGGTTGAACCGCCGGTGATTTGCATCCCGCCAAACCCGGGCAGACCATAGTCGGCGGCCGACGCCGGGGCGTGTTCGACGCGGATTTTCGACCAGTCGGCGTCCAGTTCTTCGGCGATCAGCATGGTCAGGCCGGTCCAGATGCCCTGGCCCATTTCAGAATGGCCGAGCAGCACGGTGACGCTGTTGTCGTTACCGATTCGTAAAAATGCATTGGGTGCGAAGACGCTGCCCTGATTCTCGGCGCCCATGGCAAAACGGTGGGCGCCGGGGATGACAAAGGCGATCACCAGCCCACCGCCCAGCACTGCGCTGCCCTTGAGAAACCCGCGGCGCGATAACGGATTGATGCTGTTCATGGCGCATGACTCCCGTCAACCGATGTCGGCGGCGCGTTTGACCGCGGCACGAATCCTCGGGTAGGTGCCGCAGCGGCAGATGTTGCCGGAGAGCGCCTGGTCGATGTCGCTGTCGGTGGGCTTGGGGATCTTCGCCAGCAGCGCCGCCGCCGACATGATCTGCCCGGACTGGCAGTAGCCGCACTGGACCACATCGAGTTCGGCCCAGGCTTGTTGCACCGGGTGCGAACCGTCGGTGGACAGGCCTTCAATGGTGAGGATTTTTTGCCCATGGGCCACTGCCGTGGCGGGCGTGATGCAGGAGCGCAGCGGCGCCCCGTCGACATGCACGGTGCAGGCACCGCACTGGGCCATGCCGCAACCGAATTTGGTACCGGTCAGGTGCGCGACATCGCGCAGGACCCAAAGCAGCGGCATGTCCGCAGGGACATCCAGTGCCTGATCCTTGCCATTGATGTTGAGGGTCAGCATGGCGAATTCCTCAGACTCACGGCCCATGTAGGAGCGAAGCTTGCTCGCGAAGGCGGTGTATCAGACGACTTCCATGTCAAATGACACGGCCCCTTCGCGAGCAAGCTTCGCTCCTACAGGTAGCGCTGTTTGGGTTATCCCTATAGCTAAGCGCAAATTGCCGGGCGAGACCGGTTCATCGACCACCGGTACTCTCAAAACCACCTCAAACCTGTAGGAGCCAGCTTGCTGGCGAAGGCGGCAGTATGGCCACTGCTGCTTCGCCAGCAAGCCGGCTCCTACAGGTTGCGTTGGGGCTTAGAAATCGGTGGAAACCGACACTTCGCGCCAGGCCTGCAACTCACCGGCGACATAGACGTTCTTGGCTTCGATCGCCGCGACGCAGTCACTGCCCAGCGGCAGACGCAGCGGTGCCTTTTGCGCTTCCACCAGGGTGATCATGACCTGGGCCAGTTTGTCCGGATCACCAGGCTGATTCAGGGTCACGGCCTTGGCAATCTTGCGTACTTCGCCCGCAGTACCGTCGTAGTCGGCAATCGAGGGCGGCGATTCGACCAGCGAATTGCCTTCGAGAAACTCCGTGCGGAAATAGCCCGGTTCAACGATGGTGACCTTGACGCCCAGCGGCTCCAGCTCGGCATGCAGCGCTTCACTCAAGCCTTCGACGGCGAATTTGGTCGAGCAGTAAACACCGAATCCCGCCCCGGATCTGTACCCCCCCACCGATGACAGGTTGATCACATGCCCGCTGCGAGCGGCGCGCATGTGCGGCAGGACGGCGCGAGTGACGTTCAGCAAACCGAAGACATTGGTTTCGTACACGCGTCGTACTTCATCGGCAGTGGCTTCTTCTACTGCGCCGAGCAAACCGAAACCGGCGTTGTTGACCAGCACGTCGATGCGTCCGAAGTGCTCGATGGCGGCTTTTGCGACCGCAACGCTTTGCGCTTCGTCAGTGACGTCGAGGGTGACGGCCAGCAAACCGGGTTGATCGCCAAAACGCTGAGTGATGCTGTTGGCATCGCGGGCGGTGGCAACCACCGCGTCACCGTTGGCCAGCGCAGCGGCGGCGATTTTTGCGCCGATACCGCGAGAAGCACCCGTGATGAGCCAGATACGCTTGAAGTTATTGGAGGTGGTCATGAGCGTGTTCCTTGTGTGCAGTGGGGGTAGGCACAAGGTACGCAGGAAGATTGCCCGGAAAAATGCCCTCGTGTTACAAGCACTATGAAACGCTCTTTCATAATGGCACCGCGATGAATCACGATCCTTTCGATGGCTTGACCGAGTTTCTGGCGGTGGCCGAGCACAAGAGTTTCACCCTTGCCGCGACGCGGTTGGCGGTCACCCCCACCGCTGTCAGCCATGCGATCAAATTGCTCGAGCGCCGTACGGGCGTGTTGCTGTTCCAGCGCACCACACGCCGGGTGGCGTTGACTGAAGCCGGGGCCAGCCTGTTTTCGCGGTTGCGGCCTGCGGCCAGTGAAATCGATGAGGCGCTGGCGGTGCTCAGCGGCTTTCGCGATCAGCCCATGGGCACGCTGCGCCTCACTGCACCGAGGCTGTCCGGGGCCTTGTTGATGGAGCCGCTGATTCCGCTGTTTCGCGAGGCTTATCCGCAAGTCACCCTCGACATCTCCCTCGATGACGCCACGGTGGACCTGATGGCTGGCGGTTTCGATGCCGGGATCCGCCTGGGCGAGTCCATCGAAAAAGACATGGTCGCGGTGCGCCTCACGCCGGATCTGCAATGGTCGGTGGTGGGTGCGCCGGAGTACTTCGCCAAGGCAGGCAAACCGGCCAGCCCTGAAGACCTGACCCGTCATCAATGCATCGGCTTTCGCTTTTCGACCTCGGGGAGCGCACACCGCTGGGAGTTTCGCCGCGAGGGGCGCGATTTTACGGTGGGTGTAGAGGGCGGCGTGATCGTCAATGACCGAAGGTTGCTGGTGGCTGCCGCCCGTAGCGGTTCGGGCCTGGCGTATGCCTGCGATCTGGAAATCGCCGATGAGTTGGCGGACGGCCGACTGGAGCGGGTGCTGCAACCGTTCGTGCCACTGAGTTCGGCGCTGTACCTGTATTTCCCCGGCAGAACCCAGACTCAACCGAAGTTGCGCGCCTTTATCGACCTGGCCACCCGCTGGATCGCCGAACAGGGTGGTCTGGGACGAGGCTAGCGTCTCGGCACAAGCAAAATACCGGTCTGATGCCTCAAACCGCTGCGGTGACCAAACCTTTGCCCATCCGATGCTGGGCCAGCAGGCGCATGACATAGCCGATCTTGATCAGGGTCGGCCCGATGATGGTCATGGCATGCATCGCGACCAACACCACGATCGGCAGGTGTCCGGCGTAGAGATAAGCGCCGTAGATGCCTGCCAGCAACAGCGCCAGGCCCGCGCCCAACATGTTGCTCGACAGGTGCAAGACATTCTGAGGATTGCTGAAGTAAGCGAACATATTTCCGTACTCCCGAATCAGACCAGTTGTACGTTTGTTACTTCAGGTTTCGTGCCAGTTTTTTAAGCTATAAAAATCAACACGCTGCGACGAAGGCAGTCAATTTGACCTGACGCCATAACAGTCAATACGACTACGGCAAGAGTCAATTTGACTTCACCAAGGCCCTCTGCCTGTCTACACACTCTAAAAGCAAACCAATATCATTTGCGCGCAGCTAAACCTTTTGTTTTAATCGCGACCAATTCTTATTTGCACCAACGGCGCCTGTCGCCCATGGATATCTGTTCACGATGATGGTCGCCGATTCTTCCAGCGTTCAGAACCTCTACGTCACGCATCACCGCTGGCTGCATGAGCTGCTGCGCCGGCGCTTGAGCAATGCGTTCGATGCCGCCGACCTGGCCCATGACACCTTTATCCGCGTGCTCAAGCGCCCTCAAGTGTTCGATTGCGAAAGTCGCGAGCGCTCCTACCTGGCGACCATTGCCCGTGGCTTGTGCATCGATCACTGGCGCCGTCGACAGCTGGAACAGGCGTGGCTGGAAACGCTGGCGGCACGCCCGCAGGCGGTTCAACCGTCGCCGGAACAACGGGCAATCATCGTCGAGACCTTGTATGAAGTGGACGCCATGCTGCTGCGCCTGCCAAAGAATGTGCGCGACGCGTTCATCCTGGCCCAGTTGCATGGCCTGCCCTACCGCGCCATCGCCGAAGAAATCGGTGTGTGCGAACGCATGGTGAAAAAGTACCTGGCACAGGCGCTGATGCACTGCGCGATGCTTGAGGCCGAACTCGATGGCCTGTTGATCGAGTAGCGCCATGCCCGCCGTCTCTTCCAACTCGATCAGCCATGCCAGCCTCGAACAAGCGGCGCAATGGTATGTGCAACTCAACGATCAGCACGTCGGCGATCAGGAACGTCAGCGCTGGCAAGCCTGGCTGGCGCAAAGTGGCGATCATCAGGCGGCCTGGCGCTATGTCGAGCGTGTTGGCCAGCGCTTCGCCGCGCTACAAGATGATCACCCGCAGGCCGCCGGTCTTGTGCTGCGTAATACCGCGCGCTCGCCGATCAGCCGTCGGCAGACAGTCAAGAGCCTGCTCATTCTCGCATCGGGCGGGCTACTGGGCTGGAACGCCTGGCGGGAATCCTCGCTGCCGGACGCTCTGGGTCGATGGACCGCCGATCTTTCTACGGGCACCGGCGAAACCCGGGAAAGCCTCCTCAGTGACGGCAGCCGCATCTGGCTCAACGCCCTCAGCGCGCTGAACGTGCGTTTCGACACCACGCAACGCCTGCTGCTGTTGAGTGCCGGGGAAGTGTTGATCGATACCGCCAAGGACAGCAGCCGAGCGTTTCTGGTGCAAACCGCCGAAGGCCGGATGCGCGCGCTCGGCACTCGTTTCAGCGTGCGCCAGGAACAACAGCGGACATTGCTGAACGTCTACGAAGGCGCGGTCGAAGTTCGAACCACGGCGGGCCAGATGCAGGTGGTCGAGGCCGGACGACAATTGGCGTTCACGCAAAACCACACGCCACCTTCCACCGAAGCAGCGGCGGGCCGCGAAGCCTGGCGCCGTGGTCTGTTACTGGCGGACAACCTGCCGCTGGGGCAGTTGATCGAGGAATTGAGCCGCTACCGACCGGGGCATCTGGCGTGCGACCCGGCCATCGCCGGTTTGCCGGTGATGGGCTCGTTTCCGCTCAAGGACACCGATCAAGCCTTGCGCCTGCTGGAAGCGGCGCTACCGATACGCGTCGAAAAAACCATGGACTGGTGGGTCAACGTCGCGCCAAAAGCGTGAATCAAAAACATTTCAACGCCACAGTTCCCTTTTTGGTTTTTCGTTCGGTTAACCCTGTGAAGCACTTCAATTGCCGCTCGATCTGATTCCAGGGAACACCCTTTTGCACGACTCCTTCGCTCGCACTCGTTTTGCCTTGCGTCCGTTGGCACTGGCCCTTCCGGTCGCGCTGCTGAGTCTTGCCCCGGCCCTCGCCCACGCCGAAACAGGCAGCTCCAGTGAACAGCCCACCCGCCAGAAGCGTTATTACACGATCGCCGCCGGCTCGTTGGTCAGCGCACTCAACCGTTTCGCCGAACAGGCGGGGATATTCCTCGCCGGCCGCAACGACCTGGCGAGTGATAAATACAGCCCGGGGCTTGAAGGCGAATTCACCGTGCAACAGGGCTTGCAGCGACTGTTGCAAGGCAGTGGCTTGCAAGCCCAGCCGCAGGGCGACCGCGGCTATGTCCTGCAGGTTGCCCCCGCAACGAATGGGCCGCTGGAACTGGGCACCACCAACGTTTCCGGCCGGGCACTCGGCGCCATCACCGAAGAAAGCCACGCCTACACCCTCGGATCGACCTCTTCAGCCACCGGGCTGTCGCTGTCCTTGCGTGAAACCCCGCAGTCGGTGTCGGTCATCACCCGCCAGCAACTGGACGATCAGGGCTCCACCAGCATCGCCGACGCCCTGCGCCGCGTACCCGGCGTCAGTGTGCAGAACTACGACAGCGAGCGTTGGGAGTTTTCCAGCCGTGGCCTGCCGATCACCAACTTCCAGTACGACGGTGTCAACACCGACTACGACGGCGTCTACGATTACGGCACCACCAGCACCGACATGGCGACCTTCGACCGCGTCGAGATCATCAAGGGCGCCACCGGGCTGATGACCGGTTCGGGGGACCCTTCGGCCACCGTCAACCTGATCCGCAAGCGCCCGACCAAAGCATTCAAGGCCTCGATCACCGGCGCCGTCGGCTCCTGGGACAACTATCGCAGCACCGGCGACATTGCTGGCCCACTGACGGAGAGCGGCAACGTGCGCGGGCGTTTCGTCGGGGCGTATCAAGACCGCAGCGCCTACCTGGACAACTACCGCAACACCCGCGACATCGCCTACGGCATCCTCGAGGCCGACCTGACCCCGGGCACTCTCGTGACCTTCGGTATCGACCAGCAAAATACCCGCTCCCGTGGCGCCAGCTGGACTGGTTTCCCGATGTACAACAGCGACGGTTCGCGCACCCGTTTTTCCCGCTCGTTCAACCCGGCCACCGACTGGAGCCGGCGCGACTTCACCAACCAGACGATTTTCGCCTCGGTGGAACAGCAACTGGTGAATGACTGGAAGCTGAAGGTCAGCTACGACCGCAAGCATCGCCAGCACGACACCTTCCTCGCCTCGGCCAGCGGCGGCAATCCGGACCCGCTCACCGGCAACGGCATGTTCATGTACATGGGCCGGTTCAAGGGCGATCAGTTGCAGGACAACCTCGACGTAAATTTCACCGGCCCGTTCAGCCTGCTGGGTCGTGAGCATGAGCTGATCGCCGGTTTCATGTCGATGCACACGCGCCAGGACATTCCGGTGCACGGTTCGGTCTACCCGCCCCTCGACGGCAGCATCTTCGACTGGCGCGGCGAGTTCGCGAAACCGGACATTGCCAGGGTCGGCGACAACGACATCGACCAGCGTCAGACCGGCGCCTACCTGGCCACCCGCCTCAAGCCAACCGACGACCTGGCGGTGATCCTCGGCGCCCGGGTCAGCCGCTTCACTGCCAGCGATGAGCTGGACTACAGCGACCCGACCACCAAGGATGTGCGCGACAGCTATCGCCAGACCGGCGTGGTCACCCCATATGCCGGGCTGGTCTACGACCTCGACGACACCTGGTCGGTGTACACCAGCTACACCAGCATTTATCAGCCGCAGATGAGCAAGGATGCCGAGCGCAAACTGCTCGACCCGGTGGAAGGCGACAGCTACGAGGCCGGGCTCAAGGCCGAATTCCTTGACGGGCGCTTGAACGCCAGCTTCGCGGTGTTCCGCATCGAGCAAGACAACGTTGCCGAGTACGTCAGCGGCGTCGATACCGAGTCGGTGTACCGCCCGGTGCAAGGCGCGACGACCAAAGGGTTTGAAGTCGAAGTGGCGGGTGAAGTGATGGAAGGCTGGAATCTGTCGGCCGGCTACAGCTACAACCACACCCGCGATGCCAAGGGCGATTACGTCTACGGCTCGATCCTGCAAACCACCGCGCCGGAACAAGTGGTACGGGTGTTCAGCACCTACCGGCTGTCAGGGACTCTGGAAAAACTCACTGTCGGCGGCGGGGTGAACTGGCAGAGCGAATTCTTCGGCAATGTGTTCCAGCCCACCCCCGACGACCCGGTCAACTTCGGCCAGTCTTCGACAATCACCCAGCAAAGCTATGCCCTGGTGGACGTCATGGCGCGTTACCGCTTCAACGATCACCTGAGCACCACGCTGAACGTGAAGAACCTCTTCGACCAGACCTATTACACCGGGCTCGGTAACTTTGGCACCGGGTTCTACGGCGAGCCTCGCAACGTGCAGCTGACCACCCGCTGGGATTTCTGATCGGTAACTTGTCGATCTGCGGTACTTCCGGGCCCCTCCCGGCTGACTACGCTGAAAGTTCAGCACGAGTGAACCGTGGAGAGGATTACCGCCATGCAACGCGTTCAGAAGCTCACGCCCTGCCTGTGGTTCGACGATCAGGCGGAGGACGCCGCGAAGTTTTACTGCTCGGTGTTCGATCATTCAAAAATCACCGCCACGACCTACTATGGCCACGCCGGTTTCGATTTGCATGGCCGCCCTGAAGGCTCGGTCATGACGGTCAGCTTCGAGCTCGACGGACAGAGTTTCACCGGCCTCAACGGTGGCCCAATGTTCAAGTTCAGCGAGGCGATCTCGTTTCAGGTCAATTGCCAGACCCAGGAGGAAGTCGATCACTTCTGGGGCGCCCTGAGCGCGGGGGGCGTCCCTCAGGCCCAGCAATGCGGCTGGCTCAAGGACAAATTCGGCCTGTCGTGGCAGATCGTGCCAATCGCCCTGATGAACATGATGAAAGACCCCGACACGGCAAAATCACAGCGCGCCATGGAGGCGATGCTGCAAATGAAAAAACTCGATATCGCTGCACTGCAACGAGCCTTTGACGGCGAGAGCTAATACACTCCGGTGCTGACCTGCCGAGGACACCGACGATGAAGCCCACCGCTGGCAAAGACGCTGACAAGGCCCCCCGCTTCTGGCGTGACGATGCCCTGCCCTTCATTGAAGCCCGCTCCATCGCCGATGGGCGCGAGGTCTGTTACACCCGGCATGCCCATGAGCACTTTTCCATCGGTGCGATTACCGCCGGGCGCAGTACCTATATCCATGAACAATCGGAGTTTGAGGTCAGCGCTGGCACCGTGGTGCTGATGAATCCCGGCGACGTCCACGCCTGTAATCCAATCAATGACCAGCCGTGGTCGTACTTGATGTTGTACGTCGATACGCCGTGGCTCACCGATTTGCAGCATCAGCTCGGGTTCGGCAGCGACTTGGCGTTTCGGCGGTTTTCCATCACTCATACGTCTGACGCCAGCCTGTTTGCCGGCCTGAAGGCGTTGTTCGAAACACTGGTCGACAGCGAGCAGGACGTGCTGAGCAAACACAGCGCGGCGGTCGAGTTTTTTACCGACGTGCAGCAACGCCTCAACCCCGGCGATCAACCGCTGCGCGAGCCCAATTTCAAACTGGAGCGCGCGGCTGACTACATCCGCGACAACTGCACGCAAATGCTCAAGCTCGAAGACATTTGCGACGCTGCGCAACTGTCGCCGTCCTACTTGATCCGCGCCTTCAAACAGCATTTCGGCATGACGCCCCACGCGTTTCTGGTCAACCGACGCATCCAGTTTGCCCAGGATCGACTGCGCAGCGGCAAGCTGATCGCCGACGTGGCGCTGGAAGCCGGGTTTGCCGATCAGGCGCATTTTCAGCGGGCGTTCAAACAGCATCTGGCGGCGACACCGGGGCAGTATCGCGGCTGAATGATCGATCAGGGCAACAACAGGTAAATCGCACTCATCGCCAGCAACAGCGCCATGATCCGGTTGAACACACGCATCCCCACCGGGTTGTTCAGATAGCCGCGCAGAAAAGTCCCGGCGTACGCCCAGCAACCGACGGACAGGTAGCAGATCACCAGATACACCGCGGCAAACTGCCAGACCAGCCGCGCCTCGCCATCGGCGACGAACGCGCCCATGCCGGCCACGCAGGCCAGCCAGGCTTTCGGGTTGAGCCACTGCATGACCGCGCCGTACACCATCGACGGCGCCCGCCCCGACTCCTTTGCATCAAGTTGCCCGTTGTCCGCCGCCAGTTTCCACGCCATGAACAACAGAAACGCCACGCCGGCCAGTTGCACCACCCGCGTCAGCGCCGGCCATGCCTGCAACACTTCATGCAGCCCCAACCCCATCAACACCAGTAGCAACACAAAACCCAGCGTTGCGCCGGCCACGTGGCGCTGACTGGCGCGAAAACCGAACTGCGCGCCGGAACTCAACGCCACAATGTTGACCGGCCCCGGCGTAATCGAGGCCACCAGGGCAAACGCCGCCATCGAAATAATCAGACTCATTGCATACCTTCTTCAATTCAGTTGAACCAGGCCTCACGGTAAGGCGCCGGCTGGTCCGCGTATTGAAGAAAACTGCCCAACCGTTCTAGGAATAAGCGCCCACCACCCGCTTCACCTTGATCAGCGCTGCCCGAAGAGAATCCATGTCCACCGACCCCAGCGCCAACCGGATCGCATGGGGCACGTTGGCAGCGACGGAAAAGGGTTCGGCGGTGGAAACAGCCACTTGCTCTTGTATCAACTCCACGGCGATCTGGTCCGCCCTGGCGTCCTCCGCCAGAGGCAGCCACAAAAAGTAGGAAGAAGGATGAGTGATGCAGGGCAGCCCTTTCAGAAGCTCCGCAGCCAGGGCTTGCCGGGCCTGTGCGTCCGCGCGCTTTTGCGCCTCGAGTTTGCTGACGGTTCCATCGTCGAGCCATGCGCAGGCAATCGCGGTCATCACGCCAGGCGTATTCCAGGTGGTCGCCCGGATCACGCGTTCCAGTGCCGGGACCTTTTCAGCCGGCGCAGCAACGAAGCCGACACGCAGGCCGGTGGCGACGTTCTTCGAAAAACCTGAAACGTAGACCGTCCTTTCCGGCGCCAATTGGGCCACTGGTGGCGGCGGGTCAGAGGCGAGAAACGCGTACGCGGCGTCCTCGATGATCAACAGGTCGTGGGCGCGCGCTATCGATACGAGCTGGTTCCGCCACGCCGTGTCCATCACCCAGCCCAGCGGGTTGTGCAGGGTCGGCATGGTGTAGACGGCCCGCACCGAACGACGCTGGCAGAGCGTGTCGAGTGCATCGAGATCGGGTCCGGTCTCGGTGACGGGAATGGGCACGATTTCCAGGTGCAACGCTTGCGCCAGCACTTTGAAACCCGAGTAGGTCAACGCATCTGCCGCAATCACATCGCCCGGTTTCAGCAGCGCCATCATCGTCACCGCCAAACCATGCTGGGCACCGCTGACGATCAATACCTGCCCGGCCTCTACGCTCAGCCCTCGCGTGCGCAAATGGCTGGCGACAGACGCGCGCTCATGCAGGCGCCCGCCATGCGGCTGGTAGCGCAGATGGGATTCCAGATCGCCGGACAACGCGAGCTGACGCAGGGCGTTGCGCAACAGATCGGCCTGGCCGGGCAATGAGGGGTAGTTGAAATTCAGGTCCATCACGCCCGCAGCCACTTCGGGTTGATCAACGCCATGACCAGGCGGCAGCGACGTCTCCCGAACGAACGTGCCCCGCCCGGTTTCCCCACTCACCAGCCCCATCGCCTCAAGCTCTGCATACACCCGGCTGGCCGTGACCAGGGCCAGCCCTTCTGACTCGGCCAACTGGCGGTGCGTGGGCAAGCGAGTGCCCGGCGGTAAACGTCCGCAACGGATATCAGTGGCAAAGGAATCAACCAGCGACTTGTATCGGGAGCGCGGCATCTCGAGATGTATCCATGACAATTTTTTGATTGTCTTTATAGTCAGCCATACGATGCGCTCAAGGCAACCCGCCGCGAAAACAATCATCGAGTGTGACCTCAATGGAACGCGTATCGAACCTGCATATCGAGCCCCGGGAAAAGACCACCAGCGGGTGGATCAACGGGTTGATCGGCGTAGTGATCTTCAGCGGCTCGCTGCCGGCCACGCGAGTGGCAGTGCTGGAATTCGACCCGGTTTTCCTGACCGTCGCCCGTGCAACCATCGCCGGCGTACTGGCGCTATGCATGCTGTGGCTGTTCAAGGAAAAGCGCCCTGCAAAGAGCCAACTGTTGCCGTTGTTCATCGTGGCCATGGGCGTGGTGGTTGGCTTTCCACTGTTGACGGCGCTGGCGTTGCAATACGTGACGTCGGCGCACTCCATCGTCTTCGTTGGCCTGTTGCCGCTCGCGACCGCCGTGTTCGGCGTGATCCGCGGTGGTGAGCGGCCGCGGCCGGTATTCTGGTTTTTCTCGGTGCTGGGCAGCCTGCTGGTGGTGGGATTTGCTGCCTCACAGGGCCTGACCGCCTCACCTGAAGGCGACATCCTGATGCTGCTGGCCATTCTCGCGTGCGGTCTGGGTTATGCCGAAGGGGCGAAACTGTCCAGAACACTGGGCGGCTGGCAGGTGATTTGCTGGGCGCTGGTGCTGTCGCTGCCGGTGATGGCGCTGTTGACCTGGTGGCTCGCCCCCGCATCGTTCTCCGGGATCAGCACACCGGCCTGGTTCAGCCTGGGTTACGTGTCGCTTTTCAGCATGCTGATCGGCTTCGTTTTCTGGTATCGCGGGCTGGCTCAGGGCGGGATTGCCGCGGTCGGGCAGCTTCAGCTCCTGCAGCCGTTTTTTGGCCTGGCGCTGGCGGCGACCCTGCTTCACGAGCAGGTCAGCATCGGCATGCTGGCGGTGACCGTGGCGGTGATTCTATGTGTGGCGGGGGCGAAGAAGTTCGCGAAGTAAGCGATTGTACGGGACGTGCCGTTCGCCACTGTATGGGTTGGGCCGCACGGCACCTGTGATAAAAATATCGCTCTCGCTTCTGGAGCCGATCATGGACCTCGCCACCTTGTCCCTTTTTCTCCCGGCCTGCTTCGCCCTGAACATGGCACCGGGTCCGAACAACCTGCTGTCGGTCAGCAATTCGACGCGTTACGGTTACCGCACCGCGTGTGTGGCCGGGATCGGTCGACTGCTGGCATTCGCCGGGATGATCGCCCTCGCCTCGGCGGGTCTGGCGGTGGTGTTGCAAACGTCGGAATTGTTGTTCTACGGGATCAAGATTGTCGGCGCGGCGTACCTGTTCTACCTCGCCTGGCAATTATGGCGCGCGGATCCGGGGGCTGAAAACGTTGTGACTGGCGCGCCGGCGGGGATGCTGACATTGGCGCGACAGGAGTTCCTGGTGGCAGCCGGCAACCCGAAGGCGATCCTGATTTTCACTGCATTCCTGCCGCAGTTTGTCGACCCGAACCAGGCCGTGACGCCGCAATTTGCGGTGCTGGGTGCGCTGTTCCTGATCCTGGAATGGATCGCCATCGGCGCCTACGCCTACATGGGCCTGCACATGCGCCGCTGGTTTGCGAAACCTCGGGGCAAGCAGATTTTCAATCGCTGCTGTGCGGGGTTGCTGTCGGCGGCGGCTTCGGTGTTGCTGATGGCACGCCGTGGTTGAAGTGGTTCACGCCTGCTGATTTGTCTGCTCCAGGCCGACAGCGAACACTCGAAAAACGGATTCATTCATTTCAGGTCCATCGCGCATCCAGGCATTCAAGCTCCCGGCAACGTCCTTCGTCACGGCTTCAAACCGAGCATTTCCAAAGCCGAACAAGGACTGCGCGCCTGACCTCCCGTCCCGAATAGCCATAACACCCCTCGCGTTGCATCAGCACACTGGCTAGAATGTTCGCTTCAAAATATTTCAGAATTGATCCGACCTATGGTCATAGCGCCACAACCCCACCGAGTCTAGCCTCTCGGCGGGTGATTTAACGGCAACTTGGCCGCCAACAGCGCGATTCCGGAACTTTGTCAATGCCAGGTTAACCAGCTGCATTATCGTTTTGACGGGCTCTCGCTTTGAGTCGATGGAACCAGGCCGAACTGAAAAGGTCAGTTGCTGAGGCCCTCGCTCAAGGTGCCCCCCCTTACTAACACGGAAGTAATCAAGGTAATAAACATGATTTTTAATAAAAATAGCGCAACAATTGCACTTGCAGCGCTTACCGCTATTTGTCTGATACAAGAACACGGTTTTGTTTTTTATCTGGGTGTCGCCGGTATTTGCTCACTCATCATCCTGGCGGCGTTTTCGCCCTGGCTGGGAATGCTCGCGTTATTCCCCCTGCTGTTCTCTCTGCCCCCGGCGCCTGCCACCATCGGAATCACCGAACTTTCGTTCGCCCTGCTAATGGGCGTCATCTTTGTGGGTGTACTGGTAAAACTTTCACGATCCGCGAACAAGGCGGCACTCAAGTATTTCGGCCTGGCATTACTTGTCGGATTGTTTGTATTGGCAGTCAACCTGTTCGTCGCGGTAAAAAACGGCGTGCCGTTGGTCGACTGGGTGCGCGGCGCAATTCCGTTTCTCTTCATTTATAACTTTTTGTCTGTCGCGATACTCGTAGGCAACGATGAGAGCAGGATACGTTGGCTCGGCGGGTCCATTGCCACACTCATATTCCTGTTCTCCGGCTATATTATTTTTTACTATTTTTACTACGACATCTGGCTGCCCTACTGGCTTGTGATGGTAGACGACAAGGTCGTCAGAATGTCCGAAACTGCTGCCCTGCAATATTCCGAGGCCCTTGGCCCGATGCGCGACAGGGTGACAATGGTGGTGGCGCAGGCAACGGATGCCTTGTTGCCCGTCGGGGTCGTGTTGGGCGTCGTCCTGGCGACCCTGGCTCGCCGCAAAAGTGTCGTCGCAATCGGTTTTTTGATGTCCTTGACCTGCCTGTTCGCCGTACTGATCACCTTCACCCGAAGCATGTTGATGAGTTCGCTGCTCATCGCATTTGTGTTTACCGCTTTTATATTCATGTTCCGCAAGGAAATGCGGCTTAAAGTCGTGAAAATTGGAGCAGCGTTAGGCGTAGCTGGCGTGGTCTTCATCTTCGCCACTGGCATGCAAGACATATGGATTGGGCGAATGAACCAACTGACAGAAATAAAAACTGGCAACCTGAAGGAGTTCTACAGTAAAGACCCTGTCTTGAAAGAAAAACTGGACTTTAACGTTTCGTCCAGGCTGGTAGAGTACAAAATTGCCTGGAACATGTTTGTCAGCCATCCCGTATTAGGCAACGGCCTGGGTATCAAGCACGAAATGCAGTGGGAGACCGTTGAGAATGAGCGGCAAACCAAATGGGTTGCTTATGTGCACAACTGGGTTTTTTATATTTTGATGGTCGGCGGCATCGCTGGCTTCCTTGTTTATTCGGTCGTCCTGATCGGGCCGCTGTTTTTCAGGTTGTCCTGGGTCAAGTCTGAGTCGACGCACTGGACCATTATCCGTGCGGCCGTACTGACCATGACTGTCTATGGTGCTTTCTTCGCTGTCTTCCGGCTCATCACCTTCAATCTTTTGATTTCCGTTATCTGGGGACTCATATTCGCCCAGATACTTGCCGATCGCCGCAAAAGCCAGTCCTCTATCAAGGAAGAGGTGGCTTTGTAAAAAAGCGGTCAGGTCACCGTTTTTCGAGTCCACGGCATTGAAAACCGCGACGCCCTTAATCCTGGGCGTCGCCGGGCCGCGATAGTAGTGTCTCCCCCCCCCCCCTCGCCTCGCCTTGCTCCTCCTCCGCTTACCACCTGCCCAGGGTTTTGTTGCCTGCTCCGCAGCTTCAGATGCTGGCGCTTGATACAGGGAAAGCGGAGTACCCATTTCAGGAACTTTCCTACATTCAGCAACTGAGTGTGTCGGTATCTTCTTCTGCCCGCGCCCTGATTCCCGGGCTCCAAAGAATGCCTGAAAGGACTCCTCATGATTTATTCAGCCTGCCGGACAACAGCGACGCCTGCCCAGTCATCGGTCAATGTCCGATTCATAAGCACAGGGCAGACAGCAAGCATGAATGTGCAATTCAATTGTGCTGACCGGCTGAATTAATCGCATCGACTGGTTCGTTGCAAGTTGAATCATGGACAGGGGCGACTTGGTCATATCCAACCGCTTCAAGCCATCCTAAAGACGCTCTCCTGAGGGAGAGTGACTCATGGTATTGAACACTATGATCCGCATTAAAAATAGCGCTGCAATCATTATTGCAGCGCTGACTGCTATTGGCCTGACACAAGAAAACGACACTATTCTTTTTATGGCTACTGCCGGCATGGCCTCCGTTATCATCATGGCGGTTTTTTCGCCATGGCTAGGAATGCTGACACTATTCCCGCTGGCACTTGCGTTACCTCCAGCCCCCGCCACAGTTGGCTTACAAGAATTTTCATTTGCCGTTCTTTTGGTTGTCATTACGACAGGCACTTTTATTGAGTGCCTGCGCTCCCCCGCCGCTCGCCCTCACTTAAAACTTTGGGGACTTACAATACTGGTAGTCTCGACTGCAATAACGATAAATCTGACAGTTGCGCTGAACAACAACATCCCGCTCAGGGACTGGACCAGAGGAATTATTCCTTTTCTTTTCATGTTTAATTTTTTACCTGTCGCGGTATTGATAGGCAAGGACGGCAACCGGATTCGCTGGATTGGAATTTCAATCGCAACGTCAATATTCATGCTCGCGGGTTTTATTATTTTTTATTATTTTCACAACGACTTATGGCGGCCTTATTGGCTTCTTTCGGTCGATGACCAGGCGCTCAGAATCCCGGAAACCGTTGCAAGTGAATACGCCGACGCCATTGGCCCCATGCGCGACAGAATAACCATGTCGATCGCACAGGCCACGGACGCCCTCCTGCCTGTCGGGCTCGTCATCGGTGTAACCCTGGCCTCATTGGCGCAGCCAAAGGCCGCAGCGACGACAGGTTTGCTGATGGCCCTGTCCTGCATGATCGCAATACTTATCACGTTTACCAGAAGCATGTTACTGAGCTCGTTACTGGCGATGTTTATATTCCTGGTTTACCTCATCGTTTACCGCAAAGAGGTGCTGCCGAAATTTATTACAACCCTCACGGCGCTCGGCGCGGCGGGCTTGATATTCATTTACTCTACGGGCATTCAGGATATCTGGATCGGCCGGATGAGCCAATTGATCGCCCTGCCAACCTCAGAACTCAACATCACGCCTGTTGACACCGTTGTCGAGCCCGACGCACTTATTTCGACAACAGCACTTTCCACCCCCGAACAAAACATATCGACAGAGACAACACCGAACGACACCAGCACATTTGAAGCACCGCCCGCACCCGACAACTATCGCTCCATTCAACCAGAAGTACCTTCAGACAATAAAACAACAAAAGACTTCAATATCTCTGCACGCATGGATGAATATAAAATCGCCTGGGAAATGTTTGTGCCCCGCCCGATAATGGGCAATGGATTGGGAGTCAAACACGAAATGCGCTGGGAAACCGCTGACAACGTTTCGGAAGCCAAACAAGTGGCCTACGTGCATAACTGGCCATTTTATATGTTGATGGTCGGGGGATTAAGCGGCTTGTTAGTGTATTCGGCCTTACTTTTTGGCCCTGTCATTTTCAAACTGTCATCGATCAGATCAGAGCCCATTCACTGGACACTCATACGTATGGCTATCCTGACCATGGCGATATACGGAGCTTTTTTTGCAGTGTTCAGGCTCATCACGTTCAATCTTTTATTAGCGGTCATATGGGGAATCATCGTTACCCAGGTGCTAATCGACCGTCAGAAGAACAAGTCCGGTATCGAGAACACGTAGAGCCCGACTGCTCACTGGAATTCTCTGTCGATTTTCCGGTGGAGGTGCCGAGCGCCGCGTCTTATGCTCATGCCATGAACTTACAAGACACTTTGCTCCCTCCCCACGCCGAGATGGTCCGCGCCATGCTCGAACGCGACACCGCGTACGAGGGAGTGTTTTTTACCGCGGTCAAAACCACCGGGATCTTTTGCCGCCCCAGCTGCACGGCGCGCAAGCCAAAACCGGAGAATGTCGAGTTCTTTGCCCATGCGGATGAGTGCCTGTCCGCCGGTTATCGAGCCTGCCTGCGATGCAAACCGCTGGACGCTGCCGCCATTGCCCCGGACTGGGTACAAAGGCTACTCAAGTCGGTGGACGCCGACCCCGAACGGCGCTGGACCGATGTGCAGCTGCTGGCCGAGGGCATCGAGCCGCTGAAACTGCGCCGCTGGTTCAAACAGCATTTCGGCATGACCTTTCATGCATGGTTGCGTACCCGGCGCCTCGGCATGGCACTGGGCGGGATCAGACAAGGCGATTCCATTGACAGCGCGGCGTTCGATTCGGGATACGAATCGCTGAGTGGATTTCGCGATGCGTTTCAAAAATCCTTTCACATCACGCCCGGCCGCGCGGCCCACAGCGAACCACTGTTGTTCACACGCCTGACCACCCCGCTGGGGCCGATGATCGCCATGGCCGAACGGCGTGGGCTGGTGCTGCTGGAATTTCTGGATCGGCCGGCGCTGACCCGCGAAGTCGAGGCTTTGCAGAACCGTTACGGCTACGCAGTGGCGCCCGGTCACAACGCTCACCTGCAGCAAATCGAAGACGAGCTGGCGCACTATTTTGCCGGCAAACTGACCGAATTCAAGGTGCCCCTGCACCTGCCCGGTAGCGAGTTCTCCCGGCAAGTCTGGGCCGAACTGGCGAAAATCCCATACGGCCAGACCAGCACCTACGGCACCATCGCCGCGCGGCTGGGCAAGCCCGGCGCCAGTCGCGCCGTGGGCCTGGCCAACGGGCACAACCGCCTTTCGATTGTCTTGCCCTGCCACCGGGTGATCGGTGCAGATGGCTCGCTGACGGGCTATGGTGGAGGACAACCGCGCAAGGCGTTTCTGCTCAGGCTGGAAAAAGCGGCGGTGCAGATCACCCATCAACTCGCGTTCTGATCACTCGGTGTTTTCATAAGGAAGGAAATCGATGGATACGCTCGACCACTCATTCCACAGGCTGCATCAGGACGGCCTGCTGATTCTCACCAACGTTGCCGATGCCACCGGGGCACGCATCGTTGAACAACTGGGCTGCAAAGCCGTAGCCACCAGCAGCGCGGCCGTCGCCTGGGCGCATGGTTACGCAGACGGCAACACCCTGCCGCTCGAACGCCTGGTATCGAGCGTCGAGGCCATTGCCCGCGTGATTTCGCTGCCGTTGACCGTGGACATCGAAGCCGGCTATTCCGATGACGTGGCGCGGGTCGCCGAAGTGGTTGAGGCGGTGCTCGCCGCTGGCGCTGTCGGGATCAACATCGAGGACGGTGCTGCGCCGCCCGAGCTGCTCGCGCGCAAGATCGCCATCGCCCGCCAGGTTGCGGAGCGTCGTCAGGTGAAACTGTTCATCAACGCCCGCACCGACGTGTACCTCAAGGCCTTGGTGCCGGCCGAAGACCGCGTCGCGGAAACACTCAAACGCGCCGCGCTGTATCAAGCGGCCGGGGCGGACGGACTGTTCGCGGCAGGCGTTTCGGCGGAGTACGAGATTGCCGCGCTGTGCCGTGGCACCACGCTGCCGGTGAACGTACTCGCGTTGCCGGGGTTACCCGCCCCTGAGACGTTGAAAGCGCTGGGTGTACGGCGTTTGAGCGCGGGCTCCGCAATCGCCGAGTTTCTGTACGGCGCCATGGCAGGCCTGGCCAAGGGGTTTCTGGAGACCGGAAAACTCGACAGCAGCCAGCTCAAGGCCTACACGTACGGGGAAGTGAACGCCCTGCTGAAATCCGTCGGAAACACTTGATCCTCATGCCTGATCCCTATCAGCCCGCGACCCGTTTTCTGGCGTCCATTGACGACGATTGGGCGCGCCATATCGCGACCATCGGCCCTTGCCTGCATCAGCCTCATGCGGCTCGCGACCCGTATGAGTCGCTGGTGCGGGCTATTGCCTATCAGCAACTGCACGCCAGGGCCGGTGATGCGATTGTCGGGCGGCTGCTGGCGTTGTTTCCTTCGGCCTCGTTTCCGCGGCCCGAACAGATTCTGGCGAGCGGGTTTGATCAATTGCGCAGTTGCGGCTTTTCCGCCGGCAAAATCGCGACCATTCAGGGCATCGCTCAAGCGGCGCTGGACGGCGTGGTGCCGGACTATGCTACGGCGCTGGCCATGGACGATGAGGCGTTGATCGAGCAGTTGATTACCCTGCGCGGCGTTGGGCGCTGGACCGTGGAGATGCTGCTGATCTACAGCCTGGAGCGCCCGGACATCCTGCCGGCGGATGACTTTGGGGTGCGTGAGGGCTATCGGCGGTTGAAGGGCCTGGAGGTGCAGCCGACGCGCAAACAGATGGTCGAGATCGGCCTGGAGTGGAGCCCTTATCGGACGGTAGCTTCCTGGTATTTGTGGCGGGTGCCCAACAGGTAGACCGCGTTATCGTTCTTCGCGAGCGAGCCCGCTCCCACATTTAACCGAGGTCTCCCATGAGAATGCGGTCGAATGTGGGAGCGGGCTTGCTCGCGAAGGCGGTGTCACATTCAACACATCATCCAACGCCAGTCACAACCCGGATTTCAACCGACTGAACGCCCGAATCAACGCCCGGTTGAACGCCTTGCCATTGTCATTCTTGCTATACAACGAAGCCCGCACCTGCGCCGACGGATACGTCCCCGGATCATTACGAATCGCCGGGGCGATCAAGTCATCCGCTGCCGTGATCGCATTGGCGTAGTGAATGGTGTCGGTGATTGGCGCAATCACTTGCGGCGTCATGAGGTAATCCATCAACGCCAGCCCGGCCTCGGGATGCGGCGCATCCTTGGGAATGACCATGGCGTCGAACCAGATCAACGTGCCCTCCTTCGGTATCCGGTAGGTCAACGTGAGCGGTTTTTTCGCGGCTTCTGCCTGGCCCGCCGCAATGGCCACGTTGCCATTCCACGACATCGCCACGCAGGTGTTGCCATTGGCCAGGTCGCTGATGTTCAGGTCATTGTCGAAGTAACGGATGTACGGCCGGATCTTCGCCAGTTGCTGCTCGGCCAGCTTCAGGTCATCGAGGTTCTGGCGGTTGATGTCCAGCCCCATGTACTTCATCACCGCGGCGAACACCTCGTTGGGATCGTTGAGCAAACTCACGCCGCAATCGGCAAATTTCGAGACCACCGCCGGATCGAACAGCATCGACCAACTGTCCGTTGGCGCCTCCGGCAGGCGCTTTTTGACGGCCTCTTCCTGATAACCCACACCGGTCGTGCCCCAGGCATAAATCCCGGCGTAACGATTGCCCGGATCGAACACCGCCATGTGCTGGCGGAACTCATCACCGACGCCGGCAAAGTGCGGCAACCGTTGCAGATTCAAGGTTTGAATGGCACCGCTCTGGATCGCCCTGGACAAATGCTGCCCCGCCGTCAGCACCAGGTCATAACCACTACGACCGGTGAGCAGTTTGGTCTCGACGGTTTCCAGGGAATCAAAATGATCGGCGATCACATGGATGCCGGTCTTTTTCTCGAAATTGGTCAGGGTATCCGGGGCCAGGTATTCGCCCCAGATGTACAGGTTCACCACCGGTCTGGCGCTGTCGGCGGCCTGCACACACAAGGGTGCAAGCACCAGCAATAACGCTTGAGTCAGTTTGTGCAGGCCCATGATTACACTCCTTTACCAGCGTATTGAGGCATGGTGATGCACGCGACGTTACCGCCGCCGAGCAGGATTTCCCTGGAGTTTTCGATGCCGACGATCTTGTGCTGCGGGAACAGCTCAGCCAGTGTCGCCAGTGCCACCTGATCGTTACGATCACCAAACAACGGCACCACGATCGAGGTGTTGCCGGCGTAGTAGTTGATATACGACGCGCAGATTTTGGTGCCGGCCTGACGGGTGTGGGTGCTGTCTTGCTGGTCCAGACCTTCGGCTTCTTCTGCAGTCCATTCCAGCACGTCGGGTTGTGGCAGTTTGTGCACGATCAACTCGCGGCCACGGCTGTCACGGGTGCTGCGCAGGACGTCGTAGGCTTCCTGATAGATTTCCCATTGCGGGTCATCGCGGTTGTCGGTCCATTGCAGCACCACTTCACCGGGACGCACGAAGCACGCGAGGTCGTCGACGTGACCGTCGGTTTCGTCGAACTTGCAACCGCGCGGCAGCCAGATGACTTGCTCGGCGCCGAGGTAGTCCGTCAGCCGCCGGGTGACTTCTTCCTTGCCCAGGTGCTGGTTGCGATTGCGGTTGAGCAGGCATTGTTCGGTGGTGAGGATGCTGCCCTGGCCGTCGCTCTGGATGCCGCCGAGTTCGGCGATCAGCGGTGCGCGGTAACGGTCGAAACGTTCGATTTCGAGGATCTTGCTGGCGATCTGGTCGTCCTTGTCCCACGGGTAGTACAAGCCGCCATCGAGGCCGCCGTACGCGTTGAACTCGAAGTCGACGCCGCGTACTTCGCCGCTGGCGTCATTCACCACAAAGCATGGACCGCTGTCCCGGAACCAGGTGTCGTTGCAGGTCATTTCCACCACGCGCACTTGCGGCGGCAACTGCCGGCGCGCCGTGGCGAATTGCGCGGCGGAGGCACACACGGTGACCGGTTCACTTTGAGAGATGGCGGTGACGATCTGCACCCAGACTTTCTGCGCCGGCTTGGCCCCGTTGCGCCAGACATCGGTGCGCTCCGGCCAGCCGAGCCAGCAACCGGCCTTGGTTTCGAATTCGCCGGGCAGGCGGAAGCCGTCTTGTTTTGGGGTGGTGTCGAGCGAACGTGCCATGGTCAAACCTCGTTGACGGGGATTGGAATGACCACAGGCTAAGGTCGTCGGCGCCCTCCTCACCAACGATGATTATTTCGGAATAGTTGAATTCAACTCATCAATCGATCAGCTGATCGTTGAACCATTCAAGCATCTGCGCCACAGCCGGACGCTCCAGGCGCACTCGTTCACACACCAGCGCGTATTGGCCCAGCGCAGTCATGCTTGAGGTAAACGGCCGGACCAGTCGACCGCTGAGCAAGTCTTCCTGCGCCGTGAGGTTATCGCCCATGGCCACGCCCTGCCCTTGGGCCGCGGCTTCCAGCGCGAGGCCGGCATGGGCGAAATACAACTGTCGTTCGGGGCGTAGATCGCCGGCATGACTGGTGAGCCAGGCGGTCCAGGTCTTGCCGTCCTGATCGTCGTGCAGCAGGCAGTGGCGCGCCAGGTCCTTCGGGGTTTTCAGGGCACCCTGGTTGAACAGGCCGGGGCTGCACACCGGGAAAAACTGCAATGCTGGCAACGGCCGAACGAAGTACGCGCTGCTGTCCACCGGGCCTGTGCCGTAGGTGATGGCCAGGTCGATGTCTTCCCCCGGCGCGGTGGCATCGATGGGCTGTTCGTAGAGGTGCAAGGTGATGTGCGGATAGCGCGCGTAGAAATCCGTGAGGCGACGCATCAACCACTTCTGCGCCAGCTCGGCCGTCACCGCCAGGCGCAACACCGCCAGCGACGACGGATCGCGCAGTTCATCGCAGGCTTCACCAATCAGTTCGAAGGCTTGCTGCAGGCTTTGCATCAGGCGCCCGGCGGCCATGGTCGGACGAATTTGCCGGCCTTCGCGGATGAACAGCGACACGCCCAGTTGCTCTTCGAGCTGACGGATCTGATGGCTGACGGCGCTGTCGGTGACGCACAACTCTGCGGCGGCCCGGCCGAAGTGGGCGTGGCGGGCGGCGCATTCGAAGGTTTTGAGGGCTGCAAGGGAAGGTAGTCGTCGCATGGGTCGGTTCCCGATTCGAGGTGCTCATGCTGACCGGGTGAACGGTGGGCGTCCAGAGGGACCGCGTTATCGTTCATCGCTAGCAGGCTAGCTCCCACATTGGATCTCCAGTGTTCAGGAGACCACTGTGGGAGCTAGCCTGCTAGCGATAAGGCCTGAATATTCACCACCAAGCCACCCGCCCATCACCCTTCTTTATCCACCATGACATCCCCCAAAACCCGGCGCATGTTGATGCCTCAACCGGAGGGATTCGCCATGCTTGATGCACTCAAAAAGATCAATTCAACGTCCGCCTTCAACCGCTGGGCCGGTTTCGAGGTCACTCGCACCGAGCCGGGCGAGGTGGAACTGACCCTGGCTTTTCGCGAGGCGGATATGGCGCAATACGCAGGTTTTCTGCATGCCGGCCTGATTGGCGCGCTGCTCGATACCGCCTGTGGGTTTGCGGCCGGAACGGTCGCTGGCAATGTCCTGGCATCGCATTTTTCGGTTAATTGCCTTGCACCCGCCGTTGGTGAAGTGTTCATTGCGCGCGGCCAGGTGGTGAAGTCTGGCAAGAAGCAGGTGTTTGCCCGTGCCGAGCTGTTCGCACAAACAGGGGATCAGTTGAAGCTGGTGGCAACCGGCGATGCGATCCTGGTGCCGATCCAGCAGTGAACCACCGGTTTTCGGGGCGGTCAGGGAAGTAACAGCCAATCATTTGGAGGTTCTGCCATGCGACTCGAAGGCTCCTGCCACTGCGGTGCCGTGTCGTTCAGTCTGACCAGCGCCCACCCCTACCCTTACCAACGTTGCTATTGCTCGATCTGCCGCAAGACCCAGGGCGGTGGCGGTTACTCGGTCAACATCGCGGGCGATGCCGCCAGCCTCAAGGTGCGCGGACGCAAATCCATCGCGATCTATCACGCACGACTCAAGGACGAAGGCGATAAACGCGCCCACCGCAGCACGGCAGAGCGGCACTTCTGCTCGGTGTGTGGCTCGGGCTTGTGGCTGTTCAGCCCTGAATGGCCGGAACTGATTCACCCGTTCGCCTCGGCCATTGATACGGCGTTGCCGGTGCCACCCGAGTACACGCACGTGATGCTCAATTCGAAAGCGCCGTGGGTGGAGGTTGCGGCGCATGTCGGTGATCGGCAGTGCGAGATCTGGCCCGAGGAGTCCATCGCACAGTGGCACGAGCGACTGGGTCTGGCTCGCTAATCAAAACCTGGATTTTTTTCACACGGCAGTTCCCCTTTGCGTTTTTCGTTCGGTTAACCCTCAGAAGCCTTTCACTTACCGATCGATTCGATACAAAGGGATCTCCATGTCGCACCCAATTGCTGCGCGTTTTCGTTTTGCCCTGTGCCCCTTGGCACTGGCCCTTCCGGCCGCTCTGCTGAGCCTTGCCTCCACCGCCCATGCCGCCGAAACGGCCACCGGCAAAACGGCAGCCAAGGACGATGGCGTGCTGCAACTGGGTGCGACGAACATCAATGGTGTCGCCTTGGGCGCGACCACCGAGGACACCCATTCCTACACCACCGGCTCAACGTCTTCGGCCACCGGCCTGCCGTTGTCGCTGCGTGAAACACCGCAATCGGTCACGGTGATCACCCGCCAGCAAATGGACGATCGCGGTGTGCAAAGCATCAGCGATGCGTTGCGTAACACCCCCGGTGTTTCGACGCAGAAATACGACAGCGACCGTACCGAGTTTTCCGCCCGCGGCTTTGCCATCACCAACTTCCAGTACGACGGGGTCAACCAACCGTACGACGGTGTTTATGGGGAAAACCCGAACAACAGCGACGACTCCGCCAGCCTCGACCGCATCGAGGTCGTCAAGGGCGCGACCGGCCTGATGACCGGTGCTGGCGACCCGTCCGCCACCGTCAACCTGATCCGCAAGAAGCCGACCAAAGAGTTCAAGGCCTCGATCAGCGGCACCGTCGGTTCCTGGGACAATTACCGCACCTCCGGCGATATTTCCGGTTCGCTGACTGACTCGGGCAACGTGCGCGGGCGCTTTGTCGGCGTGTACCAGGACAAGGATTCCTACATTGACCACTACAGCCAAAAGAAAGACCTGTACTACGGCATCCTCGAAGCCGACCTGACCGACGATACCCTGTTGACATTCGGCATCGACAAGTCCAGCGCCACACCTCGCGGCAGTTCCTGGACCGGCAACCCGACGTATTTCTCCGACGGCGGCCGTACCGACTTCTCCCGCAGCTTCAACCCGGCGGCCGACTGGAGCCGCCGCGATTTCGACGAAACCACCTACTTTGCCTCGCTGGAACAAGCGCTGGCCAACGACTGGAAATTCAAGGCCAGCCTCAGCGAGAAAACCACCGATCACGACACCCAACTGGCCTCGGCCAGCGGCGGCAACCCGAACCGCGATACCGGTGACGGCATGTTCCTCTTCTGGGGTCGCTGGGAAGGTCATCGCGTGCAGGATACCGCCGACGTGAACGTCTCCGGCCCCTTCTCACTGGGCGGTCGCGAGCATGACCTGGTGGCCGGCGTCATGACGTCCCACTCCCGCCAGACCGGTTCCACCTACGACACCAGCGCCTTCGAAATGGTCCCGGGGAGCATCTACGACTGGGACGGCCATCTGCCGAAACAGGAGTTCCCGGCCAACGGCAAATACGAACGCACCCAGAGCCAGAACGGTGTGTACCTCGCCACTCGCCTGCGCCCGACCGATGATCTGTCGGTCATCCTCGGCAGCCGCCTGAGCACCTTCAAGTACAACGAAGATTACCGCTACAACGTGGATTCACCGCTGGACGACAGCCACGCGAGCTACAAGGAACACGGCGTCGTCACGCCTTACGCCGGCGTGGTCTATGACCTGAACGACGTTTACTCGGTATACGCCAGCTACACCTCGATCTATCAGCCACAGACCAACAAGGATGCCAGTGGCATGACCCTGGCACCGGTTGAAGGCGTCAGCTACGAAACCGGTCTGAAAGCCGCTTACCTCGATGGCCGGCTGAATGCCAGCCTGGCGTTGTTCCGCATCGAGCAGGACGGCGTCGCCGAGCAAACCGGCACCAACGCAATCACCAACGAAGGCATCTACAAAGCCGTCGACGGCACCACCACAAAAGGTGTGGAACTGGAACTGGCCGGCGAACTGACCGATGGCTGGAACCTGATGGCCGGTTACACCTACGCACGCACCCGTGATAAAGACGAGCAGCGCATCTTCGGTTACCCGTTGTCCACCAGCAAACCCGAGCACGTTGTGCGCACGTTCACTACCTATCGCCTGCCTGGCGCCCTGGACAAAGTGACCGTTGGCGGCGGCATCAGCTGGCAGAGCGCTTTCTACGGCAAAATCTACAGCGCTCCCGCTGGCGACTACACCCGGATCAAACAGGGCGGCTACACCCTCGTGGACCTGATGACCCGTTACCAGTACAACGAGCACCTGAGCTTCACCGCCAACGCCAACAACATCTTCGACAAGAAGTACCTGACCGGCCTGGGCAACTTCGACACCACGTTCTACGGCGAGCCGCGCAACCTGATGCTGACCACCAAGTGGGACTTCTAAGCTGATTCTGTGGCGAGGGATTTACGCCCTCGCCACAGGCGACTCACCGCTCGCCAACCCCGTTCACAGTCTTTGACAGTTTTGCGACAAAGCTGCCAAAGATTGCCGGGCGGCACCCGCCTAGCATGGGCGCATCCACTATCACCCAGGGTGCTCCCATGTTTCGTTCGCTGTATTTGCCGTTGACCTCTTTTTGCCTGCTTCTCCCCTCCACCTCCTTGTATGCCGAAGACTGGCACTACACCCTGCGCGCTGGCGCTGCCAGTGCGCCGCGTTACAGCGGCAGTGATGAACGCGTAGTCGCGCCGTTACTGGGCGGCGAAATCGTCAGCCCTTATGGTTTCTTTCTCGACACGCAAAAGGGTCTTGGCTGGGCGTTTGATGAAGACGACTTCGGCCTCAGCGTCTACGTCGGCGCAAGTGATGTGCGCAAGGACCGTAAAAGCGGTTTCAAGGGCTCGGATGAGCTCAACGGTATGGGCTCGATCAAGTCGCGTCCCTTGCTGGGGCTGGACGGGACCTATCACATGGGGCCGATCATTCTCGGCGCCAGTTATGAACATGCGCTTGAAGAAGACGAGGACGAACACGACACCGGCTCAGCCTGGAATCGATTGAAACTGAGCATCAGCGCGCCGTTTTATGAAGGTGACTATGGCAAGGTCGTCGGCAGCCTGAACAGTCAGTTCGGCGACAGCAATTACATGCGCACCTGGTATGGCGTGAGCAGCGCTCAGGCGTCGCGCAGCAAGTTCAAGGCGTATGACACCAAAGGTGGCCTGGTGAGTCGGGGGGCGGATCTGACCTGGTCGCTGCCGATCAACGATGAATGGAGTTTTACCACGGTGCTGGCGGTGCAGTACCTGGGTGGTAAAGCGGCGGACAGTCCGATTGTTGAGCGTCGGATGCAGACTTCGGTGGCTGGGCAGGTCGTTTACAGCTTTTGATTTGAGGTGATGCGAATTACGCCATCGCGGGCAAGTCGGATCGCCGCACCGCTCGCTCCTACAGTTTGTACGCGTACCGTGTAGGAGCGAGGCTTGCCCGCGAAGGGGTCGTCGGCAACACACAACTAATCCTGATGCACCCAGGTCATGCGAAACGACGCCCCGCCCCACGGCGAATCCGCCACTTGCACTTGCCCGCCATGAGACTGCGACACCCGCCGCACCAAGGCCAGGCCCAGGCCGAAGCCACCCGTGCGGCGATCCCGACTGGCGTCCAGGCGCGAGAACGGTTCGAAGATTTTCTCCCGCCCGTCCACCGGCACGCCCGGCCCGTCGTCATTGACCTGAACTTCGTAATGATCACCGGTGCGCACCAACGACACCTCCACTCGCTCTTCGGCGTAGCGAATGGCATTGCGCAGCAGGTTGATCACCGCGCGCGCCATGAAGCGCGGCTCGATGCGCACCTCATCGACCCGGCACTCGACAATCAGTAGTTGCACCCCGGCCGCCTCGGCTTCCAGCGCCACGCTGCCGACCACGCTGTCGAGCCAACTGTTGGCCTGAATATTCTCCCGGGTAATGACCGTAGCGCCGCGCTCAAGGCTGGCGTAGGTCAGCAGCTCCGAGACCATTTCTTCCAGCTCGCCGAGGTCGGCGTACATGTCGGCAATCAGTTCGCGACGCTGGCTCGGATCGGATTGTTGCTTGAGCTGATCGAGTTCAAACGACAGCCGGGCAATCGGCGTGCGCAATTCATGGGACACCGCGTTGGTCAGCTCACGCTGATTGGCGATCAGGCCTTCGATGCGCGCAGCCATCAGGTTGAAATGCTCGGACAAGTCGCGAATGTTCGAGCGCTTGGACAGCTGGATTCGCGCCGACAGGTTGTTGTCGCCAAAGCGTTCGGCGGCGAGGCGCAGTTTCTCCAGATCTCGCCAGTGTGGGCGCACCCAGAATAACAACACGAAACCGATCATCACCGCGATCATGAAATAGGCCGCTGCAATGTAGAACGGCATCAGGCTCGGCTCAGCCGGCAGCTTGATGCTGAGCAACTGCGAACCGTCGTCAATGCGCGAGATGAACTGCGTGTACTTGTCACGCAGCACCAGCAGGCCTTGGGCCAACTCGGCTTTTTCCTGATCGGTCAGGGCCAGTTGATCCGTTTCGACCAGGCTCAGGCCCAAACCGTAGTGAGGGCGCACGGTTTCCAATTGGCGTTCCCGCGCCGGACCGTCCAGGCCGCGCAACTGCTCCACCAGCGACCAGGCCTGACCTCGCACCGCCTCGCGGTTGTAGCTCTGCATTTGACCGGCGAGCAGCGCATCGAACGTGCGCTCGACGGTTTGCAACCCCAGTACCAGGCCAACCGTCATCATCACAAACAGACCGAGAAATAACCGCAGCATTTACAGCTCCCACGCGAACGGATTGAACAGGTAACCCTTGCCCCAGATGGTCTTGATGCACACCGGTTCACGCGGGTTGTCCTTGAGCTTGCCGCGCAACTTGCTGATGTAGACGTCGACGCTGCGGTTGAGGCCGTCGAAGGCGATCCCGCGCATGCGGTTGAGGATGTCGTCGCGGGACAAAATCTTGCCCGCCGCACTGGCCAGCAACCACAGCAATTCAAACTCCATGGTGGTCAGCTCGATGCCCTCACCCGCCAGGCGCACTTCGCGACAGCTGCGATCGATGCTCAGATGGCCGAATTCCAGCGAGCTGCAGACTGTGCTGTCCGGCGTTTGCCGGCGTTGCAACGCACGCAGACGGGCCAGCAGTACCGGCGGCTTGATCGGCTTGATCACGTAGTCGTCGGCGCCGGATTCCAGGCCGAGGATGTGATCGAGGTCGTCTTCCTTGGCGGTGAGGATGACGATCGGCGTATCGGACACGCTGCGAATTTCGCGACACACGTGCAGGCCACTCTGGCCCGGCAGCATCAGGTCGAGTACAACGATTTTCGGTTTGAAGTCGAGGAACGCGGCCAACGCGAGGTCGCCGCGATGCACCTGTAACACTTCAAAGCCATGTTGGGACAGGAAGTGCGCGATCAGCCCGGCAAGCCTTTCGTCGTCTTCCACCAGCAGAACTTTGCCAAAACCCAGGTTATCCATAACGAACGCGTGCCAACTCTTGTGTGAAGTGGGCGGCATTATGGCGTCAATCAGCGTCGGGGCGGCGATTGCAGGCAGCAAAAACCGGCCTCTGGGGCCGGTTTTCAGTGATCTTTCATACTCTTAAGAGTTTTTAACAATTGCGCTGCAAAAGATCGCAACTAACGGTAGGAGCACGGCTTGCCGGCGAAGGCGATCTCAAGGACGCCTTCGCCGGCAAGCCGTGCTCCTACGGGTCATGCGGCGGCTGGGACACCGCTGTGGAAGCGGAATTCCACGTCCGGCGATTCGATCAGTTCCTGCTCGGCAGCGCGGACCCGCTCGATCACCTGAGCGATGTCCTTGGCGTCACCGTACTGGTACGCCAGTTTCAGGTAACCCTGGAAGTGCCGCGCCTCGCTTTTCAGCAGACCGAAGTAGAACTTGCCCAGTTCCTCGTCCAGGTGCGGCACCAACGCCTCGAACCGCTCGCAGCTGCGGGCTTCGATAAACGCACCGACTACCAGGGTATCGACCAGCTTTACCGGTTCATGGCTGCGCACTACTTTGCGCAGACCCGAGGCGTAACGCCCGGCGGACAGCTGGCGCAGCTCGATCTTGCGCTTCTTCATCAGGCGCATGACTTGTTCGTGGTGCACCAGCTCTTCCCGGGCGAGCCGCGACATCAGGTTGATCAGATCGACATGGGAGTGATACTTGGCGATCAGGCTCAATGCCGTGCTGGCCGCCTTGAATTCGCAGTTCTTGTGGTCGATCAGCAAGGTTTCCTGATCGGCCAGCGCGGCCTGGACCCAGCCGTCAGGGGTGCGGCAACCGAGGAACTCGTGAATTTCGGGAAGGATCATGGGGCTCACGGACAAAAGGTTCAAAACGAAGGGCGCCGATTATACCGGCCCGCCGCCAGACCACCAGCCACGACCGTTGATATGTATCAAGTCCCGGATGCGCGACCAGCAACTATAGTTGTGCAACGCCATGCTTTTTTTCCCTCTGGAGATCCCGATCATGCAAGCCATTCGCAGCATTCTGGTGGTCATCGAACCCGAACACTCGGAAAGCCTGGCACTTAAACGGGCCAAGCTGATTGCCGGGGTAACCCAGGCTCACCTGCATCTGCTGGTGTGCGACCGCAAGCATGACCATAGCGGCATGCTTGGCGTGCTCAAGGCAGCGCTGCTCGCGGATGGCTACAGCGTGACCACCGAGCAGGCGTGGAACGAAAGCCTGCACGAAACCATCGTCGATGTGCAGCAAGCCGAAGGTTGCGGGCTGGTGATCAAGCAGCATTACCCCGACAGCTCATTGAAAAAAGCCCTGCTGACCCCGGCGGACTGGAAACTGCTGCGCTCCTGCCCGACACCGGTGCTGTTGGTGAAAACCTCGAAACCCTGGGCAGGCGGCGTGGTCCTGGCGGCGATTGATGTCGGCAATACCGATGACGAACACCGCCACCTGCACAACATCATCATCGATCACGGTTATGACATCGCCAGTCTGGCCAAGGCTCATCTGCATGTGGTCAGCGCTCATCCTTCACCAATGCTGTCGGCGGCGGACCCTACGTTGCAGCTCAGCGAAACCATCGAGGCGCGTTACCGCGAACAGTGCATTGCGTTTCAAGCCGAGTTCGACATCGACAATGAGCACCTTCATATCGCGGAAGGTCCGGCGGATGTGTTGATTCCATACATGGCCCACACGCTGGGCGCATCGGTGACTGTGATTGGCACGGTGGCGCGGTCCGGGATATCCGGCGCGTTGATCGGCAATACGGCGGAGGTGGTGCTGGATGCGGTGGAGAGCGATGTGCTGGTGTTGAAGCCGCAGGAGATTGAGGATCATCTGGAAGAGATGGTGTCTCATCATTGAGATATGTGGTGCCCATCCGGGCGCCTTCGCGGGCAAGCCTCGCTCCTACAGGGTTACGTGTTCACCTGTAGGAGCGAGGCTTGCCCGCGAAGCTTTTAAAGGTTAACCGCCGAACGCATCCTTGAGGAACCCGGGCGCGATGTAACGCTGGTAATGCGCCTCGGAGAGCAAAAAGAATTCCCGATCAATCGCATCCCGCAGCTCCGGCAGGTTCCAGTCGCGAAACTCCGGCATCAACACCATCCCGTAGGCTTCCAGATTGTTGATCACCCGCGCGCCTCGGGCGATCAACTGATAGGCCCAGCAATATTCCGACTGATGCGGCACGAAGCGAATCTTGCGCTGTTCCAGTTGCAGACGCAGGCGCTGGGGATCGAAAACCTCCAGTTTGCTGGCCATCACCTGGGACAACAGTTGCTCCAGCCGCAGCCATACCGCGCGTTTTTCCTCCTCGTTGTAACCGTTCCAGTTGATCACTTCATGGTGGAAACGCTTGCAGCCACGGCAGACCAAGTCACCGTAAACAGTGGAGCAAAGGCCGACGCAGGGGGTCTTGATGGTCTGATTGGGCATAGGTCAACAAAGCACGGGAAAGCAGAACAGGCGGGCATGTTAGCCCTTTGTCTAACATTCATCACCCCTCAAAGTTGAGAGCCCAACTTACCTTTAAATTTTTTTTGCCGTAGAATCAGCCAGCCTTTTAAGGCGCCAATGTCCGTTAGAAGCTGTTTTCAAAGCGTCACGAGCACAGTCGTTCCTTCAGAGCGGTGTTGGCGAAGGGTTTTTCCAGCGGGGAAAAGCCCAACGCCAACCCTCATCAGCTCCCCGTTCTGCAGGCGTAAAACTTTGAAAGCAGCTTCTGTAAGGAATTGTCGGTAATTCTGGCTAAGTGGCCCACAACGCCACGCAGCGCATGAGTACGGCAATTTCGGGATGAGCGTCCCGGACACCCATTTGGGACCACTGATGAGGGTAATAACTGTGCTTGAAGCCTACCGCAAACATATCGAAGAGCGTGCAGCACTGGGTATCGTTCCCCAGCCGCTTAACGCCGAACAAACTGCAGGCCTGGTTGAGCTGCTGAAGAATCCCCCGGCTGGCGAAGAAGCTTTCCTCGTTGACCTGATCACCAATCGCATTCCGCCTGGCGTGGACGAAGCGGCCTATGTAAAGGCAGGTTTCCTGTCTGCCCTGGCCAAAGGCGAAGCCACTTCCCCTCTGATCGACAAGAAACGCGCTGTAGAACTGCTCGGCACCATGCAGGGCGGCTACAACATCGTGACCCTGGTTGACCTGCTCGACAACGCCGAACTGGCTGCTATCGCTGCCGCTCAGCTCAAGCACACCCTGCTGATGTTCGATGCGTTCCACGACGTCGCGGAAAAAGCCCGCAACGGCAACGAACACGCCAAAGGCGTGATCCAGTCCTGGGCTGACGGCGAGTGGTTCCGCAACCGCCCAGTCCTGGCCGACAAGATCAGCCTGCGCGTGTTCAAGGTCACCGGCGAAACCAACACTGACGACCTGTCCCCTGCTCCGGACGCCTGGTCCCGCCCGGACATCCCGCTGCACGCCCTCGCCATGCTGAAAATGGCCCGTGAAGGCATCGTGCCTGACGTCCAGGGTGTCACCGGCCCGATGAAGCAGATCGAAGAAATGCGCGGTCAAGGCTTCCCTATCGCCTACGTCGGTGACGTGGTCGGTACCGGTTCTTCGCGTAAATCCGCCACCAACTCGGTGCTGTGGTTCTTCGGCGACGACGTTCCTTACGTGCCGAACAAGCGTGCCGGCGGTTTCTGCTTCGGCAGCAAAATCGCTCCGATCTTCTACAACACCATGGAAGATGCCGGCGCACTGCCGATCGAATTCGACGTTACCAACATGAACATGGGCGACGTGATCGACCTGTACCCACATGCTGGCAAAGTCTGCAAACACGGCACCGACGAAGTCCTGACCACCTTCGAAATGAAGACTCCGGTCCTGTTGGACGAAGTTCGTGCCGGCGGCCGTATTCCGCTGATCATCGGTCGCGGTCTGACCGACAAGGCACGTGCCGAACTGGGCCTGGGCCCTACCGACCTGTTCAAACTGCCTGAAGCACCTGTCGACACCGGCAAGGGCTACACCCTGGCACAGAAAATGGTCGGCAAGGCGTGCGGTCTGCCAGAAGGCAAAGGCGTTCGTCCTGGCACCTACTGCGAACCGAAAATGACCACCGTCGGCTCTCAGGACACCACCGGTCCGATGACCCGTGACGAACTGAAAGACCTGGCGTGCCTGGGCTTCTCGACCGATCTGGTGATGCAGTCCTTCTGCCACACCGCGGCTTACCCTAAGCCGATCGACGTGACCACCCACCACACCCTGCCAGACTTCATCATGACCCGCGGCGGCGTTTCCCTGCGTCCGGGCGACGGCATCATCCACAGCTGGCTGAACCGCATGCTGCTGCCGGACACCGTCGGTACCGGTGGTGACTCGCACACCCGTTTCCCGATGGGCATTTCGTTCCCGGCCGGTTCCGGCCTGGTAGCGTTCGCCGCCGCCACTGGCGTTATGCCGCTGGACATGCCGGAATCGATCCTGGTGCGCTTCAAAGGCAAAATGCAACCGGGCGTCACCCTGCGTGACCTGGTTCACGCCATTCCTTACTTCGCGATTCAGGCTGGCCTGCTGACCGTCGAGAAGAAAGGCAAGAAGAACGCCTTCTCCGGCCGCATCCTGGAAATCGAAGGCCTGGACAACCTGAGCATCGAACAGGCTTTCGAACTGTCCGACGCCTCGGCTGAACGTTCGGCTGCCGGTTGCACCATCAAGCTGTCGAAAGAGTCGATCACCGAGTACCTGAACTCCAACATCACCCTGCTGCGCTGGATGATCGGCGAAGGCTACGGCGATGCACGTACCCTGGAACGTCGCGCTCAAGCGATGGAAGCCTGGGTTGCCAACCCGGAGTTGATGGTTGCCGATGCTGACGCCGAATACGCTGAAGTCATCGAAATCGACCTGGCCGACATCAAAGAGCCTGTGCTCTGCGCGCCGAACGATCCGGACGACGCCCGTCTGCTGTCCAGCGTTGCTGGCGAGAAGATCGACGAAGTGTTCATCGGTTCGTGCATGACCAACATCGGTCACTTCCGCGCTGCCGGTAAACTGCTGGATCAGGTCAAGGGTCAGCTGCCAACCCGTCTGTGGCTGTCGCCGCCGACCAAGATGGACGCTCACCAACTGACCGAAGAAGGCTACTACGGCATCTACGGCAAGGCTGGCGCACGCATGGAAATGCCAGGCTGCTCGCTGTGCATGGGTAACCAGGCACGTGTAGAGCCGAACTCCACCGTGGTGTCGACTTCGACCCGTAACTTCCCGAACCGTCTGGGTGACGGCGCGAACGTCTACCTGGCTTCGGCCGAGCTGGCGTCCGTTGCGTCCATCCTGGGTCGCCTGCCGACCGTCGAGGAGTACATGGAATACGCTGGCAAGATCGACAGCATGGCGGCCGATGTTTACCGCTACCTGTCCTTCGACCAGATCGCCGAGTTCCGTGAAGTTGCTGCGAACGCCAATATCCCGGTCGTTCAAGCCTAACGTTACAACGCTGTAAAAAACGCCGCCCATCGTGAGATGAGCGGCGTTTTTTTATGCCCGAAAGGTTTGCACCATCCCCATGTGGGAGCGGGCTTGCTCGCGAATGCGGTGTGTCATTAAACAATTTTGTCTGCTGACACACCGCATTCGCGAGCAAGCCCGCTCCCACAGGGGTTATGTGGTTGGCTTAAGGGCTTGCTGGACGGCAACATCGACACTCAAGCCGCTGAGAATCACCTGCTCCAGTTCTTGCGCCGGCAACTTCGACAGCGCCGCTTTTGCCTGATGCTTGAGCCGCGCCAGGATCAGCAGTTTGTCCTCGGCGCGCACCTGCAAAAAGAACGCTTCCAGCGCTTCGATGCTGGTGCCGTCCAGATCGGGCGACTCTTCGAGACTGAGGATAACCGTATGCACCGGTGGCTGTGCGTGCCGCGCCAGGCGCAATGCACCACCGAGAATGCGCTCCACATTGGCGAAAAACAGCGCCTCGCTGGGCCGCACGATCAGCACACCGGGGATTTCCTTCGCGTCGGGATGTCGTTGCAGGTCAATAAAATCGTGACCTCCGGCCATTTGCCCCAACACCTGGATATCCGCCGATGACATCTGCTTGAGCATCAGCACCACGCTGATTGCCACTGCCAGCAGCAAGCCGTCCAGCACGCCCAACACCAGCACCGCCGCCACCGCGCAAATCACCAGCAGGCGGTCGCGACGCCAGATGAAATACCGGCCCAACGGTTGCAGGCTCAAGCCACGGGCCAAGGCATGAATGACGATGGCAGCCAGCACCGGCTCGGGAGTCAGGGCGATCCACGGCAACACCGTCAGGACGATGAGCAGCACCACCCCGGCCGCCACAATCCCGGCCAGACGCGAACCGGCCCCCGCCGCTTCATTGGCCGATGTCGCTGAATAACCAGCGCCTGCGGGCATGCCATGAAACAGTCCCGATAAAAGATTGGCCGCACCGAGGGCCAGCAGATCGCGGTTGGAAGACACCCGGTCGCCGTGTTTGAGCGCAAACGAGCTGATCGAGCCGTAAGACTCGGCATACAGGATCATCACCATGGCGAACGCCAGTTCCCCCAGGCGCAACCAGTCAGTGAACGGCAACACCGGGAGCTGCGGCACTTCGAGACTCAGATCGATGACGCCGATCAACTTGACCCCGTAGGCCGGCAGGTCCAGCCATTGGCCCGCCGCGATGCCGAGCGTCACCACCAGCAAACCGCCAGGCAAACGCCTGACCCGTGCGCACAGCCACAACACCAGCAACGCCACCGCGCCGACCAATGCCCCGACTTTATTCCACTGCGGCCACTGCTCCAGCAGTTGCGGCAGGAAACGGATCAGGTTGCCGGTGCTCAAGTGGACGTCGACGATGCTCGCTACTTGCTTGAGGATGATGGTCACGGCCAGCCCCACTGCAAAGCCGCGCAGCACTGGTTTGGCGATGAATGAAGTGACGCTGCCGAGTTTGAATACCCCGGCCAACAGGAAGAAACCTCCGGTCATCAGCACCAGGCCGATCGCCAGACTCATGCGCAAGGCCGGATCGCCATTGGCCAGCGTGGCGGTGGCGGCAGCCAGAACGGCCGCTGACGACGAGGTCGCGGACACGATGGCAAACCGGCTGGTGCCGAACAGTCCGTAACACAGCAGCCCGGCAAACAAGGCAATCACCCCGGCCTGTGGCGGCAACGCGGCAATGCTGGAATAGGCGACCGCCTCGGGCAGCAACAAACCGGCAATCGACAGGCCGGCCAGTACGTCCAGCCAACGGTCGGGTGTATCGGCACGGGGTTGCGCCGATGCGCCGGGGGTACGAGCCATGTAGCGTCTCCAGAGACGGCGCTTTACGGCGCGCCGATGCAGCCGCAGCTTAGCTGTTTATCCTTGGGGACAGGTGTTCTGGATCAGGTGCCATGTCATAAAAACGCTGGCCGTGTGCATATCCGTTTTTTGGGTTTCGGCGGCTATTGGTTTCGCTTTTACAGCGAGTCACTTTCGAAAAGCGCGAAAGTAACCAAAGCGCTCTTGCCCCTTTCGTTCGGTGCCTCGCTGTGGCTCGGCATGCCCTCGCTCCGGTCCTGCTCCGTGGGCACGCCGCGATCGGCCATCCCTGGCCGTGCGCGGCTAACCCGGCATCCATGCCGGGTTGCCCACTGCGCAGAACCTCCACTCGGCCTCTCGAGGGGGCGACTACCGCCACAGCCGCCGAGGCGGCCTGAAAGCCGACCTGGCTCATTTTGTGTACGCGTTATCCTTCTCTGATGCGCTCACTCATTCCGGATATGTACACCGATCCCCTGTAGGAGCCCGCTTGCTGGCGATGGCGGTGGGTCAGTCGACGCATTTATTGATTGGACGGACGCTATCGCCAGCAAGCCGGCTCCTACACGGGGATTGGGTTCACACGACTAAAAATTGTAGGAGCCGGCTTGCTGGCGATGGGCGTCAACGATAACGCGTGCTGCCTGAATGAACGCGTTGTCCGGACGTTTTTCGCGGGCAAGCCTCGCTCCTACAGGGAATCGTGTTTGCTTTTGCTTTTCACCACTCATCAGGCCGAGCGTTAGCTCGCCTTCAGCTTTTGATCTGAGCGCCCCCTCGAGAGGCCGAGTGGAGGTTCTGCGCAGTGGGCAACCCGGCATGGATGCCGGGTTAGCCGCCCCCGGCCATGGATGGCCGATGGCGGCGGGCCCACGGAGCAGGACCGGAGCGAGGGCATGCCGAGCATTAGCGAGGCACCGAACGAAAGGGGCAAGAGCCCTTGGTTACTTGGGGCTCTTCCAAGTGACTCGCCGTAAGGGCGAAACCATTAGCAGCCGTTACCGCAGCAACGGATATGCCCCCCCTCAAAAAACCAGCGCACAAAAAAAACGGCCAACCCGCAAAGCGGATCAGCCGTCATCTCAACCAATCAAGCAAACAACAACAATCAAGCGCTCAGCGAATAAATCAACGCCGAAATAGCCACCAAACCAACCGCCGTCACAAACACATTCGACGCTTGACCACGGAAACGAGCCATCGCCGGCACCTTGCGGATCGCATACATCGGCATCAGGAACAGAATCGCCGCAATGATCGGACCACCGAGGGTCTCGATCATCCCCAGAATGCTCGGATTCAGCGTCGCCACAATCCAGCACACCACCAGCATGAACGCCGCGGTCATACGGTCCAGCGTCTTCGGTGCCGGACGCTTGCCGCTCTTCACGATCAGGCCTTTCAGACCTTCACTGGCACCGATGTAATGCCCGAGGAACGACTTGGAAATCGCCACAAACGCAATCAACGGCGCCGCAAACGCGATGGTCGGGTTGCTGAAATGGTTGGCCAGGTACGACAGGATCGACAGGTTCTGCGCCTTCGCTTCCGCCAGTTGCACCGGCGACAGGGTCAGCACGCAGCTGAACACGAAGAACAGCACCATCACCACCATCAACACATGGGCGCGGGACAGGATCTGCGAGCTGCGCTCTTCCGCATGCTCACCATAGCGACGCTTCTGGTCCACCGCGAACGCCGAGATGATCGGCGAGTGGTTGAACGAGAAGACCATCACCGGAATCGCCAGCCACAAGGTGTGCAGCAGCGCCGACGGCTCAGGCAGCGTCGATGCCGTGGTGAGGATGCCGCCGTTCCAGTGCGGAATCAGGAACACCGCCAGAAACAGCAACGCCACGATGAACGGATACACCATCAGGCTCATCGCCTTGACGATCACCTGCTCGCCGCAACGCACCACCGCCAGCAGGCCGAGGATCAGCACAAACGACAGCACGGCGCGCGGTGGCGGCATGATGTGCAGTTGATGCTCAAGGAAACTGCCCACGGTGTTGGTCAGGGCCACGCTGTAGATCAGCAGGATCGGGAAAATCGCGAAGAAGTACAGCAAGGTGATCAGCGCCCCGGCCTTGATGCCGAAATGCTCTTCCACCACTTCTGTGATGTCCGCGCCTTCGCGACCGGACAACACGAAGCGGGTCAGGCCACGGTGCGCGTAAAACGTCATGGGGAACGCCAGCAGCGCCAGCACCAGCAACGGCCAGAAACCGCCCAGACCCGCGTTGATCGGCAAAAACAGGGTACCGGCCCCGATGGCCGTGCCAAACAGGCCGAGCATCCAGGTGGTGTCATGACGATTCCAGCCCTCAAGGCTGACAGGGTTCGCCGCTACATAGCGTTCGTTAACGCTATTGGCCTGATCATTCATCCGGTGGGATCTCCACATTCCGGTCAGTTGCTACCCGGTCAGGACGAGTCGGAAAAATCCGACAGGCAGCGCCCTGGCCGAAACAGGGGCGCGATTCTCCGGGATTAATGAACAGAAGCAAAGACTTAGCTGAGGAATGGTTGTGCGGATCAGCAAATCTGTAGCGAACACAACCCTGTAGGAGCTGGCTTGCCAGCGATGGCGGATGGAAGAAAACTGCAATATCCAAAATCTTTCGCCGGCAAGCCGGCTCCTACAACTTCGGGTGGGCCTCAATCACGCACAAACGCTTCATCGCCAAAGCCAGCTTCGACTTGATAAAGGTTTGCCATCATGTATTTTAAGTAAACCCGCATCCCTTCCGGAGACCTTCCATGCCACTGGTTCGCATCGACATCAAAAAGCATCAGGATCCCACCCACGCCAAACGCATCGGGCAGTTGATCTACGCAGCCATGCACAGCGCCATCGGCGTGCCGGAAAACGATAATTTCCAGATCCTCGCCGAACACGACGAGCAGCACTTCATCTTTGACCCGCAATACCTGGGGATCGACCGCAGCGACAAACTGGTGGTGATTCAGATCACCCTGAGCGAAGGCCGCACCGTCGAGCAGAAAAAACTGCTCTACAAAACCATCGCCGAGAGCCTTAACGCTGAACTGGCGGTGCGCCTCGAGGACGTTTTCATTAATCTGGTCGAAGTGAAAAAAGAGAACTGGTCGTTCGGCAACGGAATTGCCCAGTACGCCCTCTGATCGCCATCCTTTATCTATGTGAGCCGCCAATGCCCCGTGTTTCCCGCAAACAAGCCGAACTCAACCGCGAGATTATCGTCGAGGCGGCCACGCGGCTGTTTCGCGAACGGGGCGTGCATGGCATCAGCGTCATCGACGTCATGGCGGCAGCAGGCCTGACCCATGGCGGTTTCTATGGGCATTTCGAGTCCAAGGAAGCCTTGGCCCAGGAGGCCAGTGGCCGCGCATTCCAGCAATCGGCAGACCGCTGGAAAGACTGGATCGCCGCCAATGAAGACAAGAACGCCGCTCGTCAGGCCTTGATCAAACCCTACCTGTCGGCAGCCAGCCGCGATAATCCGGGCGACAGCTGCCCGGTGACGGCGTTTGCCGGTGACATGTGCCACGAAACCGCCGAAAGCGGCCTGCGCCAAACGTTCATGGACGGTCTCGACTCGTTGCTCGGCACGTTCGCCCCCCTGATGGACACTGGCGATGACGCCCGCGATCGACAGCAGGCGCTGGTGCAGTTCTCCTTGATGGTCGGCGCCCTGACGCTGGCCCGCGCGACCCGTGGCGAACCGTTGTCCGATGAGATTCTGGACGCGGCGCGCAGCTTTTTGACAGCGCCATAACCTCTCCCTCCTGTTCCGCTATGATCATCTGGTAGCGCTGCGACCTTGATCGTTGCCAATGCACTTTGAAGCCAGCAATCTCTAGGGATTTTCAAGTCACAGGAGCCCAGCATGCCCGCAACCGTTCTGGTACTGGTTGAAACAATCAATGATTACTTGCCGATTCTGGAGCATCAGGGGTTTCACCTGATTCTGGCACCGACCCCCGCCGAGCGCGCCGAGGCCATTGCCACCCACGGCGCCCGGATCGATGCGGTCCTGACCCGTGGCCCGTTAGGTTTGTACGCTGACGAAATAGCCGCGCTGCCGGCGCTGAAGATCATTTGCGTGATCGGTGCCGGCTACGAACACGTCGACCTGCAAGCCGCCGCCGACCGGGGCCTGACCGTCACCAACGGCGCCGGCGTCAACGCTTCTTCGGTCGCCGACCATGCGATGGCGATGCTGCTCTCGCTGGTGCGTGATATCCCGCGCTGCGACGCCGCCGTAAGACGGGGCGAGTGGCCGAAGATCATGCGCCCTTCCCTCGCCGGCAAACGCCTGGGCATCCTCGGCCTCGGCGCGGTCGGCATGGCCATCTCCAGGCGCGCGGCCAACGGTTTCGACATGACGGTCAGCTACCACAACCGCCAACATCGCAGCGACGTGCCATACAGCTTCTGTTCGACGCCTACCGAACTGGCCCGCGTCTCGGATTTCCTGGTGGTGGCCACGCCCGGCGGAATCGGCACCCGAAACCTGATCAATCGCCCGGTGCTGGACGCGCTGGGTCCCAACGGTTTTCTCGTCAACATCGCTCGGGCCAGTGTCGTGGTAACCGCCGATCTGATCGGCGCACTGGAACAGCGACGTATTGCCGGCGCGGCACTGGATGTCTTCGATCACGAACCTCAGGTGCCGGAGGCCTTGAAAGCCTTGAGCAACGTCATCCTCACGCCGCACGTCGCGGGACTGTCTCCGGAAGCGACCCAGGGCACGGTCGAACTGGTCGGGCGCAACCTGATGGCGTTCTTTTCCGGTGAACCGGTGCTCACCCCCGTCGCCCTGCCGGCCAATGCGAATCAGGCAGCGCTGTGACAACATTCAAACAGGTGTATCAAAAGCAATGATTGCCCGGCAACACGCTCACCTATAAGGGCTGATCGTGGTTGTCGGTGCCGGGTGTGCACATTAGATTAGCCAATAGTCTCAGGCCTCCAGAATAAGCAGAAGGGATAAGCATGGCGCTTACTGACCAGTCCACCCGTATCCGCTCCGGCGAAGAACTCGATGCCAGCCTGATCGATCCGTACCTCAAGGCCCACATTCCGGGCCTCAGCGGTTTGCCGCAAATCAGCCAGTTTCCCGGCGGTGCGTCGAACCTCACCTACCTGCTGGAATACCCCGAACAGGAATTTGTCCTGCGCCGGCCACCGTTTGGCCACAAGGCCAAATCCGCCCACGACATGGGCCGCGAATTCCGCATCCTCAATCAACTGCGCGACGGTTTTCCGTACTGCCCCAAAGCCTACGTGCACTGCACCGACGAATCGGTGATCGGTGCCGAGTTCTATGTGATGGAACGGGTCAACGGGATCATCCTGCGCTCCGAACTGCCGCCGGAACTGGGCCTGGATTCGGCGAAAACCGAAGCCCTGTGCAAGAGCTTCATCGACAAGTTCGTTGAACTGCACCAGGTCGACTACAAGGCCTATGGCCTCGGTGATCTGGGCAAACCCGAAGGTTATGTGGCGCGGCAGATCAAAGGCTGGAGCGATCGCTACGAAAAAGCCCTGACCCCGGACGCCCCGCAATGGGACGTGGTCAAAGCCTGGCTCAACGACAAAATGCCGGCCGATCACCCGACCTCAAGCATCGTGCACAACGACTACCGCTTCGATAACGTGATCCTCGACCCGAACAACCCGATGCAGATCATCGGCGTGCTCGATTGGGAACTCACCACCCTCGGCGATCCGCTGATGGACCTGGGCAACACCCTCGCCTACTGGATCGAAGCCGGCGACCCGGCCCCGGTGCAAATGATGCGCCGCCAGCCGAGCCACGCACCGGGCATGCTGACCCGCCGCGAGTTCGTCGATTACTACGCCCAGCGTTCGGGCATCCAGATCGACAACTTCGACTTCTACTACACCTACGGCCTGTTTCGCCTGGCCGGCATCGTGCAGCAGATCTACTACCGCTTCTTCCATGGTCAGACCCAGGACAAACGCTTCGCGCAGTTCATTCACATGAACAAACTGCTGGAGCAGATGAGTTTGCAGGTCATCCAGAAATCCAGCCTCTGATACAACACACCACTTGTAGGAGCCAGCGATGCGGCGACCCGACTTGCCGGCGAATTGGACACTGCGGTGTATCTGTAATACCGCGTAATCGCTCTTCGCCGGCAAGTCGGGTCGCCGCATCGCTGGCTCCTACAGTACAAATGTCAGGCCTATAACAAGGAACTCCCATGTCCAAGACCCAGTTGTTCGACCTCGACGGCAAGATCGCTTTCGTCTCCGGCGCCAGCCGCGGTATCGGTGAAGCCATCGCCAAACTCCTGGCCCAGCAAGGCGCCCACGTCATCGTCTCGAGTCGCAAACTCGAGGGCTGCCAGCACGTCGCCGACGCCATCATCGCTGCCGGCGGCAAAGCCACCGCCGTCGCGTGCCACATTGGTGAAATGGAACAGATCAGCCAGGTCTTCGCCGGCATCCGCGAACAGTTCGGTCGCCTGGACATCCTGGTCAACAACGCCGCGACCAACCCGCAGTTCTGCAACGTGCTGGATACCGACCTCAGCGCCTTCCAGAAAACCGTCGACGTCAACATCCGCGGCTACTTCTTCATGTCCGTGGAAGCCGGCAAACTGATGCGCGACAACGGTGGTGGCAGCATCATCAACGTCGCATCGATCAACGGTATCTCGCCGGGGATTTTCCAGGGCATCTACTCGGTGACCAAGGCAGCCGTGATCAACATGACCAAAGTGTTCGCCAAGGAATGCGCGCAGTTCGGGATTCGCTGCAACGCCCTGCTGCCGGGCCTGACCGACACCAAGTTTGCGTCGGCGCTGGTGAAGAATGATGCGATTTTGAAGACGGCGTTGGCGCAAATCCCGCTGAAGCGCGTGGCGGATCCGAGCGAAATGGCGGGGGCGGTGTTGTATCTGGCGAGTGATGCGTCCAGTTACACGACGGGTATTTCGTTGAATGTGGATGGGGGGTTCTTGTCTTGATGTTGAGTACCTTCGCCGCAGGCGGCGATGATTAAGGTCTGACTGAACAAGCGAGACTTATCTCAACAACCAACCGTTTGAAGGCAGCGCGTTAGTGCCTGCCTTCAAATACGGACTCAAACAAAACGACATTTGGAGACAAGGAATCAGGCAACCAAACTAACCCTGCCCCCCTCCATCAGGGTTAGCTTGAACCTAATGATCGTTTGCTATTCTCCTATCCCCGATCTGACGTCAAACAATACTGTTGCACTACGCAGTGTTCCGTCAGACAACGTGGCTTCTGCAGTAACCGTCTTCACCCCTGCCTTGCTAAACGAGATATAAGGTGAAATGAAACCACCACCAGCTCCGGTTTTACCTGAGTAGGTACCTTTGCCTGGAACAACAATTTTTACAGGCATTCCGACCACCGGGGCGCCCCCCTGAAAATGGAGTCTTACAACAATGCCGAACAGAATGCCGAGATTAATGAACATCATCTCAGGGGGTACAGGTGCTAGTTCGAGACCCGCTTGAAATTTTAGTGTGGTGTCCGTGAAATCCGGTGCCAACAATCGATTAACCGGCGTAAGCATTGCCCCGTCATTGGAATCGACGGCGGTGGATATCTTCAGCCTGAAGGTTCCCGACCTGTACATAGCACTTTTAATCTTCCAGTTGTGCGGCGTGGAGAGTTGACGAAAGCGCGGGGTGCAATCAAAGTCACTTTGTATGAGCGACGAGTCCTCATCCAATTCAAGAGATATTGGAACGCCATTCAACAAGCCTGCATTCTTGTAATCGAGGCTGAGTGTATTGATTTTCCTCCCGTCGAAGTCTGCTCCGGTTGGCGGAATCGCAACGCCATCCAACAGAAAGGATTTCACCTCATCCGCCAAGTTGCGCGATAGCAGCTTATTGGCATCAATTTTTATGTTGCCCCTGCCAAAATTCTCGGCCGCGAGTTCAAGATTAAACAGACCGCTTGTGTCCGCCGAGAGTGTGATTGTCCAGGTATGTAGCCCGGAAAAGGTCTCTGGTGGAGGATTACAGGTCACGAGCGGTGAGCGCCCCAGCCACAACCCGACCCCATGGCCCGCGATCTGGCTGCCTGGTTTGGGAACCAGCGTCAGCGTATGTACACCACCTCTGAAGTAAGTGCTGCCGGCTACCGCGTCCTTTCCGTCAATCTGAACCGTGACCTCGTCCGCCAGGTTGCGCGATAGCAGTTTATTGGCATCAATTTTTATGTTGCCCCCGCCGAAATGCTTGCCCTTGAGCTCAAAATAAAACAGACCGCTTTCGTTCGTCGCGAACGTGATTATCCAGCTGTGCACCCCGGTAAACGTTTCCGCCGGAGGATTGCAGGTCACGAGCGATGAACCACCCAGCCACAGCCCGACCCCATGGCCCTCAATCGGGCTGTCAAGTTTGGGAACCAGCGTCAGCGTGTGCTCCTCACCTCTGAAGTAAGTGCTGCCGGCTACCGCGTCCTTTCCGTCAATCTGAACCGTGACCTCATCCGCCAGGTTGCGCGACAGCAGTTTATTGGCATCAATTTTTATGTTGCCCCCGCCGAAATGCTTGCCCATGAACTCAAAATAAAACAGACCGCTTTCGTTCGTCACGAATGTGATTATCCAGCTGTGCACCCCGGTAAACGTTTCCGCCGGAGGGTCGCAGGTCACGAGCGATGAGCCACCCAGCCACAGCCCGACCCCATGACCCGCAATCGGGCTGTCAAGTTTGGGAACCAGCGTCAGCGTGTGCTCCTCACCTCTGAAGTAAGTGCTGCCCGCCACCGCATCCTGTCCGTCAATCTGAACCGTGACCTCATCCGCCAGAATGCGTGACAACACCTTGCTGACGGGCAGCGTAATGCCACGGGCAATGCCCACTCCTTCCAACTTCAGCTTGAATGTCCCGCTACGGTTGGAGGCCGCGACCGACCACGTATGACCGTTGCCCGGTGTCACCACCAGGTCGCCTGGTTGCACACCAGTGAGCGGCGTGCCTGTCAGCTTCAGCGGATAGCCTTGCAGGGGGCTGCCTGGCTTGTAGGTCACGGTGACGGTCTGCGGCTCATTCCTGAAGAACACGACACCATCCGGAGAAACGACACCGCCAACAAGGATCTCGTCCACCTCATCAGCCAGGTCCGCTGACATCACCAAGCATGGAAGATCCCAAGGTAGCGCCACATCCGGGCTGAAAATAACCAACGTGACACTTCCGCTTAGCCCATCGTCCGGCGTGACTGTCCAGTTGAACGTTTCACCGACCGGGCTAACCTCGCTGTTGAAAGGCGGGTTTGATACAAGACTCAAGTCTCCTCCCTCACCCACCTCCAGACGCAATACCTTCGCAATCTCCGGCGCGACCTCCACTCTTACAGTGTTTGCACTTCCGCGAGTCAGTACAAAGGAATCGCCCCACATCACTCCTATTTCATTGATGAACAACTTGGCCTCTTTCCAAGGGCTTATCTTATGAACATTGATCTCAAAAGACTTTTTCACTGTTTTATCGTCATACGGACTGTGGAGTTCAGCCGTGATCGTTTGCGCACCCAATGTTTTTACGATATAGGTGAACTGGCTTACACCCGACTCTGATGTCGGTACGGTAAGTGTTTCCCCATCAATCTTCCAGTCGACCGGAACGCCTTCCAGTTCCTGTTTTGTGTAGTAAGACCCGACCGTGATTTCGGCCTTCACCGTATCTCCTATCACCGGCGCACGGATCGGACTGCGGCTGCCCAGAATCTCACGGCGATAGTGCCCCAACCGCATCGGGATCTTGTAAGGCGCGGCGGTAAATTCACTTTGAATCCAGTAATCGAAGTCGCGGTCCATGCCATCGGCCGGGCAGTTGAGCTTCCATTCCGAGCCCTCGGCTCTAAGCGTCTGAAGTTCGCCATATCCGGGTTCGGCGGTGATCAATGACGAATCACCGGCCGCGTGATTGAGGCTCGCACCGTGGCCAACCCAAGGGCTATCCTCCGCGCCTTTAACCCTGAGGGTATGGCTAGGGGCGCCGTAGCAGATGTATACGGGCTGAATTCCGGCTAATCCGGAGTTGATCTGGATGGTCATGGCGTTTCCTCGAACATCGACGGAGGTAGTGAAAAAAAGCTATTCGACTATCCAAAGGAAACTGGGCTTGGGTAACTGTCAGAACTGACAGTTTTATAGAGCAAAATGCGATAAAGGCAGTTACATTGCCGCCACTCGGACATCTCAACAGCAGTAGCTGCACCATCAATGTCGCATCAATCAACGGCATCTCGCCGGGGATTTTCCAGGGCATCTACTCGGTGACCAAGGCAGCCGTGATCAACATGACCAAAGTGTTCGCCAAGGAATGCGCGCAGTTCGGGATTCGCTGCAACGCCCTGCTGCCGGGCCTGACCGACACCAAGTTTGCCTCGGCGCTGGTGAAGAATGATGCGATGTTGAAGACTGCGTTGGCGCAGATCCCGCTGAAGCGCGTGGCGGATCCGAGCGAGATGGCCGGGGCGGTGTTGTATCTGGCGAGTGATGCTTCCAGTTATACGACTGGGGTTTCGTTGAATGTGGATGGGGGCTTTTTGTCATAAAGCAGTTCGTTGAGCCTATTCGCTTTATGCAGGATCCCAGCTTGCCTGCGATACCGCCCATAGGGAGGCTGTCGCAGGCAAGCCAGTAACTCCACGAAATTTAACAGCACTTAAATAGTGGCGCCTTTCACTTCAAAATCATGAAGCGCCTACTACCTCCACCAGCAACTCGGCTGTTCGAACCCCATCAGGAAGTGGCGCAACTGCAATAACTTTGAAAGTGTGCCCGACGACGGCGACCTCATTAACAATAAACACAGGCCTTCTACCGTCCCCATCGATCACCAAAACGGCATCTTCCATATATGGCTGAGAAACAGTTACAGGAATATCCTTCAATGGCCGCCCGGCTGCATCCATGAGAATCACGCCTACATTAGTCATAAGAAAATTATCAGGCATAAAAAATCTTTCAATAAGAACTGGAGGACTATCGTGCTTAGGTAAAAACCCGAAGGTGACTTTCTCTAACGCCCTAACTCGAACATCGGGAGTCATCAGCAAAGCCTTCTCTTGTTCGCTATACAGTTTCAGCTTGAATGATCCATCCTTGTCAGGCCAAGTGACTTTCCACTCATGCTGGGTAGTTAGCTCGCGAAGAGATGGAACGCCAGTGATATCACCTGGCACAAACCCTGACTCAAGGACCGCATCCAGAGCCAGAGGAACGTTTTTCAATAGTTCGCCGTTCAAGTAGTCCAAGGTGAGTGTTTGTGTTCCCTCCCCAGTGAAGGTCGCCCCACTGGGCGGTATCGCAACACCGTCCAGCAACACCCGCAGCTCACTATCCAGATTGGGCGATATCACCGAACCATCAAGCCCCAATGGGAATAACAGTTCAGCGCTGTATAACACCAACACAACTGGACCACTCAGGCCTTCGTCCGGTTTGATCGTCCAACTGAAAGTGTCTTTAACGTCGCTATTGAAGGGCGGGGTCGCCTCCAGCTTCAGGCCCTCTTCATTATTCCCCACACCAAGACGTAGAACACTCACGATCGGAGACGGAAATTCAACCGTAAGGATGTTTTCCTGCCCGCGAAACAAAAGATGCTTATCACGCGGTTGAATCTGCACACCGTTGAGTGTCAACGTGGCTTGGTCCCAATCGGCTGCTACGGATTCCCTTTTATATGTCATGGCATTGCCTCGATAAACGACGGTGGCGATGAGAAAACTGACCATTCGACTATCGAGGCAATGCGCACAGCAGGGGAACTGTCAGAGTTGACAGTCAAACTAGAACCAATTGCGATAAAAGAAATGTTTCTCAGATCCGACATGAGGCGCTATTGAGTCACGCACCGAGTCAACGTGGTCTCCCTTGTCACCTGCCCCTCAGCTCTTGCGTCACCCAACACATCGGTTTTTTCAGACGTGTCACACGTGCGTTGAGGTATCGGAGGTGGGGCGGCGGGAGGTGGCGGCGGTGGACTGGCGCAACCGCTGAGTATCGTTATGCAAAAGGCAAGCGACAAAGGCGCAAACGTGCATTTTCCAAGACTGTTCATAGGCTGACCCACGATAAGTGATCGACATATTCCGCGATAAACAGCAAACACTACAAAAGGGTGGACCGATCACGGGAAACAAACGTTCACTTTTCTTATGGTCTGAGGGGTTGAGCTCACGTTGCTTTATTACAGCAAGCATTTAACCAGGTGCGCTACCGCACAGGATCGGAGCGATTCAGGGTGTTGCTCTCAAGTTCGTAACGCAGTTCTTCAATCAGCGCCTCTAATGCTTGCGGGGGCCCGAGCGATGCCACGTTCAACCCACTGACCACCAGGTCGACCTGCCCGGAAACCGGATGATAGAGCTTCACTGTGAGCGAATGATCCCCCGTAAGCGTGCACTCACAGGCCAGCGGCGAAAAACTGCGTTCCAGTTGCAGACGTAATTGCGCCAGGGAAATCATTGCGATTCACCTTGGCGACGGCGCATAAACCTGTGCGCTCTGAACGTGACCATGTGACGGTTCCTTTTCCTGTATCGAGGGGGACGCGAAGACTCGTATCTCACCCTTACAGCCTAAAAACCGCCGAGCCCGATCAGAACATCCATTTGCACTGCCTCAACTAGTGCATTTGCACCTTACCGCTGCCCTTTGGATCGCCACTCACCGGAAAACAATCCCCGCTCGCGTGCCCAGACAATCGCCTCGCTGCGACTGTGCACATCGAGTTTGGAGTAAACCGTCGATACGTGATTGCGCACCGTATTGGGGGCCAGTTTCAAGCGCGCGGCGATTTCCTTGTCGGCCAGGCCTTCGCAGATCAGGCCGAGCACATCGCGTTCCCGGGCCGTCAGGTCGGTAAACGACACATTGGGCAATTTCGGCGAATTGACGCTTTTCACATTGGCGAGTTTTTCGATCAGCGTACGGCTGAACCAGGACGCGTCTTGCATCACTTCTTCGATGGCCGCCACCAATTCCAGCTCGGTGCGTTTGCGCTCGGTAATGTCCATCAACACCAGCAGGTAACAAGGGTTGTCCTGAATGCTCACGGTGTCGGCGCAAATCGCGCAATCGATCAGTTGAGCGTCTTTTTTTCGGATACGCACATCGATGCGATCCAGGCGGCCAGTTTTCTCCAGCGCCGCAAACAGCCGAGTGCGGTCGCCTTGATCGTGGATGAAATCGATCTCCGCGAGGGTCTTGCCCAATACGTCTTCGCTGGGGTACGCGAGTGTATCGAGGAAGGCTTCGTTGACGTCGATCACCACCTGATCGCCAGCACCGCACACGAGGGTGGGCACCGGGGTCAATCGAAAGGCCTTGGCGAAACGTTCCTCGCTCTGGCGCAGGGCAACTTCAGCCTTGTGCCGTGGCTCCATGTCGACGAAAGAAAACAGCATGCAGTCTTCGTCGTTCAGCTCCAGCGGCTGGCCTGCGACGATGACCTGTTTGCTGCTGCCATCGGCCAACTTCAGCTCGGCCTGCATTTGGGGAATGGTGGTGTTTTCGCGCAAACGCTCGATCGCCAGGTCTTTCTTTTCGGCGCCTTCAAGGACGTCCAGTTCATAGGTCGAAACACCGATGACTTGATCGCGGGCATACCCGGTCATGTCCAGAAAACCCGAATTGACCTTGATGTAGCGCAAATCGCTGAGGCGGCAGATCACCGCCGGGGCCGGGTTGGCATTGAAGGTCTTTTCAAAACGCTGCTCGGCGCTGGCCCATTCGGTGACATCGTCCATGATCAGCACCAGCGACTCCGGCGCCCCTGCACTGTCGGCCAGGACCATGCTGCGCACGTTGTGAACCCAGGTGCGATCCTCGTCGGCGGTCGGCGTCACCTCCACCAACACATCGCTGAAGGTCTCGCCCCGGGCAACCCGGTTGATCGGGTAATTGTCGGCCGCCACCGGGTGGTTATTGCGATAGCGCAACGTGAAACGCCGGGCATATTCCCTGGCGTTCGCGCCCAACTCGCTGATCCGGCTGACGCCGTGCATGGCCAGCGCAGCATCATTGGCCCACACAATGGTCTGGTCGAGCTCCAGCAGAATCACCCCGTCGGACAAACCAGCAATGATCTGCTGCAACTGGCGGCGATTGGTTTCGGTGGTCAGGACGTCCTGGCTCATTGGATCTCCACAATGGCGGCCGCGCCAACGTGTGGCGCTCTGTGAAGATTACGACCGCGAGGGGTGGGGATCGTGCGGCAAACATCCGAATCCGTAGGAGCGAAGCTTGCTCGCGAAGGGACCATCGACTTGACTATCACTGTCGATTGAACAGACGCCTTCGCGAGCAAGCTTCGCTCCTACATGGGCTTACGCGAATTTCTGACGTTTATGCCGCGAGCTGCCCCCCGGCAATCGCCGCCGAAGCCGCCAGCATCGCCCGCAACAACACCGCACACCCGGCCGCCAGGTCATCCGGCGCGGCGTTTTCGATTTCGTTGTGGCTGATGCCGCCTTCGCACGGGACGAAGATCATCCCGGCCGGGCCGAGCTCCGCGAGGAAGATTGCGTCGTGCCCTGCTCCGCTGACGATGTCCATGTGCGACAAGCCAAGCCCTTGCGCGGCACCGCGCACCGCTTCGACGCAGCCCTTGTCGAAGTACAGCGGCGGGAAGTCGGCGGTGGGGGTCAGTTCGTAGGTCAGGCCGTGTTCTTCGCAGGTGGTTTCGATCACTTCACGGACTTCAGCGATCATCGAGTCCAGCCTCGCCGGTTCCAGATGACGGAAGTCCAGGGTCATGCGCACTTCACCGGGGATGACGTTGCGTGAGCCGGGATAGGCTTGCAGGCAACCGACGGTGCCACACGCGTGGGGTTGATGGCCGAGGGCGGCGCGGTTGACCGCACCGACGATCACGGCGGCGCCGACCAGTGCATCCTTGCGCAGGTGCATCGGAGTCGGGCCGGCGTGGGCTTCGACGCCGCGCAGTTTCAGGTCGAACCATTTCTGCCCGAGGGCGCCCATCACCACACCGATGGTTTTGTGTTCGTCCTCAAGGATCGGGCCTTGCTCGATGTGGGCTTCGAAATACGCGCCGACCGCGTGACCGCTGACTTTTCGTGGTCCGGCATAGCCGATGGCGTTCAGCGCTTCACCGACGGTAATGCCTTCGGCATCGACCTTGGCCAGGGTTTCTTCGAGGGTGAATTTTTCCGCAAACACGCCAGAGCCCATCATGCACGGGGCGAAACGCGAGCCTTCTTCGTTGGTCCAGACCACCACTTCCAGCGGCGCTTCGGTTTCCACGCCCAGGTCGTTGAGGGTGCGCAGCACTTCGACCCCGGCCAGTACGCCGAAGCAGCCATCGAACTTGCCGCCGGTGGGTTGGGTATCGATGTGACTGCCGGTCATCACCGGCGGCAGGTTCGGGTTGCGGCCGGGCCGGCGGGCGAAGATGTTGCCGACGGCGTCAATGCTGACGGTGCACCCAGCCTCCTCGCACCACCTGACGAAAATGTCCCGGGCCTGACGATCGAGGTCGGTCAGGGCCAGGCGACACACGCCGCCCTTGACCGTGGCGCCAAGCCGGGCCAGGTCCATGAGCGACTGCCACAGGCGGTCGCGGTTGATGTGCTGATGGGTGGATTGCAGAACGTCTACGGCCGCGTTCATGGTGATCTCCTCAGGCAGTTGTTATAGGTTTCTTCAGGCAATTCTTTGGTGTTTGTGGCGCCGCCTTCGCGGGCAAGTCGGATCGCCGCACCGCTCGCTCCTACAGGTTTGCGTATTCCTTGTAGGAGCGAAGCTTGCTCGCGAAGAGGCCAGTGTTCACACCGGAGATTTCGCGATAGACGGGCTTGGCCGCACCGAGCACAACCCGTAATAAATCAACCCGCCCAGCGCCGAGCCAGTGAACCAGCCATAACTGTAAAACCAGCTGAACGCATCGCTGCCCAACGACAGCAACGTCAGGACCACCGGCACGCCGAACGCGATAAATCCATACCAGTTCCACGCCGGGTACACGTCATCGCGATACAACCCGGCCAGGTCCAGTTGCTGTTTCTTGATCAGGAAATAGTCCACCACCATGATCCCGGCGATCGGCCCGAGCAGGCTCGAATAACCCAGCAGCCAGTTCGAATAGACGGTTTCCAGGCTCAGGTCCGAGACAATCAGCCCAAGCTTCTTCAGCAATTCATGGCCCATCAGCAACAACCCCACCAGCCCGGTCAGCAACACCGCCTTGGTGCGGTTGATCACCTTCGGCGCGATGTTCTGGAAGTCGTTGGTCGGCGACACGATGTTGGCCGCGGTGTTGGTGGACAGCGTGGCAATGATGATCAACGCCATGGCCAGCGCCACCCAGACCGGGCTCTGGATATGGCCGATCAACGTCACGGGATCGGAGACGGTCACGCCCACCAGTTTCACCGACGCGGCAGTCATCACCACGCCCAACGAGGCGAACAGGAACATGGTCAGCGGCAAGCCGATGATCTGCCCGACAATCTGGTCTTTCTGGCTCTTCGCATAGCGGCTGAAGTCGGGAATATTTAGCGACAACGTCGCCCAGAACCCGACCATCGCGGTCAGCCCGGCGGCGAAATAGCTGACCACACTGGCGCCTTCCGGACGCTTGGCCGGGATCGCCAGCAACTCGGTCATCGACACGTTCGGCATCGCCCACACCAGCAGACCGACACCCACCAGCACCAGCAGCGGCGCGGACAGCGTTTCAAGCCACTTGATCGAGTCGGCGCCGCGAATCACCACCCATAGGTTCAGCGCCCAGAAGACCATGAAACCGATGACTTCGCCGGTGCCACCGAGGGACTTCCAGCCCTCAAACACCGAGCCCAGAAACAGGTGAATCGCCAACCCGCCGAACATCGTCTGGATGCCGAACCAGCCACACGCCACCAGCGCACGGATCAGGCAGGGAATATTGGAACCGAGGATGCCGAAGGACGAACGCAGCAATACCGGGAACGGAATGCCGTATTTAGTGCCGGGAAACGCATTCAAGGTCAGCGGGATCAACACGATGATGTTGGCGAGCAGAATTGCCACCAGCGCCTCGCCGACCGTCAGGCCGAAATAGGCGGTCAGCACACCGCCGAGGGTGTAGGTCGGCACGCAGATCGCCATGCCGACCCATAGCGCGGTGATGTGCCATTTGTTCCAGGTTCGTTCGCGCACCTTGGTCGGTGCCATGTCGTGGTTGTATCGGGGACTGTCGAGGACATCGCTGCCGGCTTCGAGCTCGAACAAGCCGTCGCGTTCGGTCACTTGCGATCTGATCTGTTGCATGGCCGCTCCACTGTTCTTTGAATTATTTTTTGCTCATCGGGGGCTGGCGGCATCAATAAACGTGCCGGGCACTCCGAATACGCATCGGGCAGTTCCATAAAAACTTTGCAACTAACTGATGTTGATCAGTTTTATATCTATCTCCAGTGAGTACTCGGCGACGTGCCTGTTCCCTCAGGCTAAAGGCCAGGCAAGTTGTCCGAACCGTCAGGACTCAATCTGGTGCATCGATCTTTTTTTCAAAGTTGCGCATCAACCATAGACCATTCTCAAGCGGCTGATTTCACATAAGAAATCTCGTCTATTTTTGGAACCTGTCAAGTGCGTCAAAATGGTGAGAGGCCTCACCATTTTGGTGATTAATCGATTTAGTTATTATTTATCAATAACTTAAAACGGTTATATGCTTATAAAAAATATTCTTGCTCAATCCTTGAACTCATACTAGCTTCTAATCCTGACAGCGTTGACAGGAATACGACCGTTGACGCCAGCTGCCTATAAAACAGTTAGAACTGACACCAGTCAGTCATTGCCTGCGAGGAACTCGGAATGTCTCTGTTGATCCGTGGCGCCACCGTTATTACCCATGATGAAAGTTATCGCGCCGACGTCTATTGCGCCGACGGCGTGATCAAAGCCATCGGTGACAATCTTGATGCTCCGGCGGGCGCCGAAGTGCTCGACGGCAGCGGCCAATACCTGATGCCCGGCGGCATCGACCCACACACGCACATGCAACTGCCCTTCATGGGCACTGTGGCCAGTGAAGACTTTTTCAGTGGCACGGCGGCGGGACTTGCCGGTGGCACCACGTCGATCATCGACTTCGTGATTCCCAACCCGCAGCAGTCGTTGATGGAAGCGTTTCATCAGTGGCGCGGCTGGGCGGAAAAATCAGCGTCGGACTATGGCTTCCACGTGGCGATCACCTGGTGGAGCGAGCAGGTCCGTGAGGAAATGGCCGAGTTGGTCAGCCATCACGGGGTCAACAGCTTCAAGCATTTCATGGCCTACAAGAACGCGATCATGGCGGCCGATGACACCCTCGTGGCGAGTTTCGAGCGCTGCCTGGAATTGGGCGCGGTGCCGACCGTGCATGCGGAAAACGGAGAACTGGTTTATCACCTGCAACGCAAGTTAATGGCCCAAGGCATTACCGGCCCTGAAGCGCATCCGCTGTCGCGCCCTTCACAAGTCGAAGGTGAAGCGGCGAGCCGGGCGATTCGTATCGCCGAAACCCTTGGCACGCCGCTGTACCTGGTTCACGTATCGACCAAGGAAGCCCTCGACGAAATCACCTACGCCCGCAGCAAAGGCCAGCAAGTCTACGGTGAAGTGCTGGCCGGGCATTTGCTGCTGGATGACAGCGTCTACCAGCATCCGGACTGGCAGACCGCCGCCGGTTATGTGATGAGCCCGCCCTTCCGTCCTCGCGGCCATCAGGAAGCGCTTTGGCATGGCTTGCAGTCCGGCAACCTGCACACCACCGCCACCGACCACTGCTGTTTCTGCGCCGAGCAAAAAGCCGCAGGCCGTGACGACTTCAGCAAGATCCCGAATGGCACCGCCGGTATCGAAGACCGCATGGCCGTGTTGTGGGATGAAGGGGTGAACACCGGGCGTTTTTCGATGCAGCACTTTGTGGCGCTCACCTCCACCAACACCGCGAAGATCTTCAACCTCTACCCGCGTAAAGGTGCGATTCGCGTGGGTGCCGATGCGGATCTGGTGCTGTGGGATCCCGAGGGCACGCGCACGATTTCGGCGAAGACGCATCACCAGCAGGTCGACTTCAACATCTTCGAAGGCAAGACCGTGCGCGGTGTCCCGAGCCATACGATCAGCCAGGGCCGGGTGGTCTGGGCGGACGGTGATTTGCGCGCCGAGCGTGGAGCCGGGCGTTATGTCGAACGGCCGGCGTATCCGGCGGTGTTTGATTTGCTGAGCAAGCGGGCGGAGTTGAACCAGCCTGTGGCAGTGAAACGCTGAGAGCGGCCTTCGGCCTATCGCCAGCAAGCCGGCTCCTACAGTTGAAATGCATTCCCCTGTAGGAGCCGGCTTGCTGGCGATGAGGCCGGCCCAGACGACACAAAACACCAATGCCCATCAGAGGCAGTTACCTCAAATAACCGTGAGGCCAACACCGTGATCAAGACCCTGACCCACCTCCCGCATCCCGTTGAGAATGCGGCCGCCCTCGCCGGCCACTTCACCGATCTGGCGCCGCCGCTCAACGATCGCCAGGCGCACCTGGAAGCCTCGCGCTGCCTGTATTGCTACGACGCGCCGTGCGTGAACGCCTGTCCGAGCGACATCGACATTCCCTCGTTCATCCGCAATATCCATCAGGACAACGTGCAAGGCGCGGCGCAGAAAATCCTCTCGGCGAACATCCTCGGCGGCAGTTGCGCCCGGGTCTGTCCGACCGAAATCCTCTGCCAGCAAGCGTGTGTGCGCAACAACGACCATGAATGCGCGCCCGTCTTGATCGGCCTCTTGCAACGTTACGCCGTGGACAATGCGCACTTTAGCGAACACCCTTTCCCGCGCGCCGCCGCAACCGGTAAACGCATCGCGGTGGTAGGGGCCGGTCCGGCCGGTTTGTCCTGCGCTCATCGCAGTGCGATGCACGGGCATGACGTGGTGATTTTCGAAGCACGGGAAAAGGCTGGCGGCCTCAACGAGTACGGAATCGCCAAGTACAAACTGGTGGACGATTACGCACAGAAGGAGCTGGATTTCCTGTTGCAGATCGGTGGCATCGAAATCCGTCACGGGCAAAAGCTCGGTGAAAACCTGACCTTGAGCGACCTGCATCAGCAATTCGACGCGGTGTTCCTCGGCCTCGGTCTCAATGCCAGCAAACAGCTGGGACTGAATCACGAGGACGCCCCCGGCCTGCTCGCCGCCACCGAATACATCCGCGAGTTACGCCAGGCCGATGACCTGACACAACTGCCTTTGGCCGATCACTGCATTGTCCTCGGCGCCGGCAACACCGCCATCGACATGGCCGTGCAAATGGCCCGCCTCGGCGCGCATGACGTGAATCTGGTGTATCGCCGTGGTGTCGAGGACATGGGCGCCACCCACCACGAACAAGACATCGCCAAAGCCAATCAGGTGCGCTTGCTGACGTGGGCGCAACCCGAAGAAGTGTTGCTCGATGCTCAAGGCCACGTGCGCGGCATGCGCTTCGCCCGCACTCAGTTGGTAGAAGGTCGCCTGCAAACCACTGGCGAAACCTTCGAACTGGTCGCCGATGCGATCTTCAAAGCCATCGGCCAGGCCTTTGACTCAAGCGCCCTCAGCGACCCGCTGGCCCGTGAACTCAAGCGTCAGGGCGATCGGATTGCCGTCGATGAACAGCTGCGCACCAGCATCCCCGGCGTGTATGCCGGCGGCGACTGCACCAGCCTCGATCAGGACCTCACCGTGCAAGCCGTGCAGCACGGCAAGCTGGCTGCCGAGGCGATCAACGCTCAATTGATGCTCAACGTGGAGGCTGCGTAAATGGCCGATCTTTCGATTGTCTTCGCCGGCATCAAATCCCCCAACCCGTTCTGGCTGGCCTCTGCGCCGCCGACTGACAAGGCTTACAACGTGGTGCGCGCCTTTGAGGCCGGCTGGGGTGGCGTGGTCTGGAAAACCCTGGGTGAAGACCCGGCGGCGGTCAACGTGTCGTCGCGCTACTCGGCGCATTTCGGCGCCAACCGTGAAGTGCTGGGCTTCAATAACATCGAGCTGATCACCGACCGCTCGCTGGAGATCAACCTGCGGGAAATCACCCAGGTGAAAAAGGATTGGCCGGACCGCGCCTTGATCGTGTCGCTGATGGTGCCCTGCGTCGAAGAATCCTGGAAACACATCCTGCCGCTGGTGGAAGCCACCGGCGCCGACGGCATCGAGCTGAACTTCGGCTGCCCTCACGGCATGCCGGAACGGGGCATGGGCGCGGCGGTCGGTCAGGTGCCGGAGTATGTCGAGCAGGTCACCCGCTGGTGCAAGACGTATTGCTCGCTGCCGGTAATCGTCAAGCTCACACCGAACATCACCGACATCCGCGTCGCCGCCCGCGCGGCCCATCGCGGCGGTGCCGATGCGGTGTCGCTGATCAACACGATCAACTCGATCACCAGCGTTAACCTGGAACGCATGGTCGCCAACCCCATCGTCGGCAGCCAAAGCACTCACGGTGGTTATTGCGGCTCGGCGGTGAAGCCGATTGCGTTGAACATGGTCGCCGAAATTGCACGCGACCCGCAGACTCAAGGCTTGCCGATCTCCGGTATTGGCGGCATCGGCAACTGGCGCGACGCGGCGGAATTCATCGCGCTGGGCAGCGGCTCGGTACAGGTGTGCACGGCGGCGATGCTGCACGGCTTCCGGATTGTCGAGGACATGAAGGACGGTTTGTCACGCTGGATGGACAGTCAGGGTTACGCCAGCGTGTCGGAATTTTCCGGGCGCGCGGTGGGCAATACCACGGACTGGAAGTACCTGGACATCAACTATCAGGTGATCGCGAAAATTGACCAGGAGGCGTGTATCGGTTGCGGTCGCTGCCATATCGCTTGCGAAGACACCTCGCACCAGGCGGTGGCCAGCCTCAGGCAGGCGGATGGGACGCACAAATATGAAGTGATCGATGACGAGTGTGTGGGCTGCAATTTGTGCCAGATCACTTGCCCGGTGCAGGACTGCATCGAGATGGTGCCGATGGAGAACGGGAAGCCGTTTCTGGATTGGAATCATGATCCGAGGAATCCGTACCATGTCGCCGTTTGAGTGATGCGCTGTCTGGTCTGACGCCTTCGCGGGCAAGCCTCGCTCCTACAGGTACAGCGCGGTACCTGTAGGAGCGAGGCTTGCCCGCGAAGAGGCCGTCAGCAACACCCGAGATATCAGGGCTCCAACCCGATCCCCCGCAATATCACGCTCGTCACCGTCTGCACCGCCCGCTCGAACTGCATGTCCGACAGCGGCTGGTGATCGTTCAGAATATTCACCTGATGATCAAAGTCGGCGTAATGCTGAGTCGACGCCCAGATCATGTACAGCAGGCTGGAAGGCTCCACCGGGAGGATGCGTTTGTCGTCCACCCACTGGCGAATTTTCGCTTCTTTCATCTTGGCCCAGTCGTACAGGCTGGCGTCGAGTTTCTCACCCAGCGTCGGCGCGCCGTGGATGATTTCGTTGGCCCAGACTTTCGAACCGTAAGGCCGGCTGCGCGAGTGGTTCATCTTGGCGCGGATGTAGCTGCTGAGCACCACGCGCGGGTCATCGAACATCTCGAAGCACAGCGCATCCTGCTTCCACACTTCAAGCAAATCGAACAGCACGGCGCTGTAGAGCTCGGTCTTGGTGCTGAAGTAGTAATGCAGATTGGAACGCGGCAGTTGCACTTCGGCGGCGATGTCCGCCATGGCGGTGCCGCCGAAACCTTTTTCGGCAAAGACCTTTTCGGCCCCGAGCAGAATTTTTTCGACGTTACTGCGGCGAATCTCGATCTTGTGATTGCCCATGAGGGCTCCCTGACAACAGCGTTGCTCAAGACTAGCATCCGCCCTACATCGCGGCGACAGCGGAAAACGAAACTTCGTACACCCGCCCGCTCACGCTCGCAGTTAAACTGTCGCCCTTCTTCGAACCTGCCTCTGAGGTATCCACGATGCTTTTCAAGAAAACCCTGACCGCCGCCGCCCTGCTCGGCTCGCTGCTCGCCGCTTCGTCGGTGTTTGCCCATGCCCATCTGAAAAGCCAGACGCCGGCTGCCGACAGCACCGTCAGTGCACCGTCGGAATTGCGCCTGGTGTTCTCCGAAGGTGTCGAAGCGGCATTCACCAAAGTCACGATCAGCAAGGACGGCGCCAACGTTGAGGTGAAAAGCCTGGCCACCGAAGGCAGCGATAAAAAAACCCTGGTCGTGACCCCGGCTGCGCCACTGGCGGCGGGCGTCTACAAAGTCGAATGGCATGCGGTGTCGGTCGATACCCACAAAAGCGAAGGCGCCTACAGCTTCAAGGTTGGCCAGTAATTCATGACGAGCGCGATGGTGCTGTGCCGCTTCCTGCATTTCACCGTGGTGCTGATGCTGTTCGGGGTCTGGGTATTCAGGCCGCTGCTGTTGGGTCATGAGGCGTTGCTGGACAAAACGCTGGCGCGAGTCAGCCGCTGGCTCGCCTCGGTCGCATTGGTCAGCGGCATCGCCTGGCTGCTGCTGATCACCGTCAGCATGGCCGGCGCGTGGGAGGCGGCGTTCGATCCGTCGACCTTGCGCCTGGTGCTGGGCAATACGTTTTTCGGCCAGGTCTGGCGCTGGCATCTGCTGCTCAATGGTTTGCTGATGGTTGTGCTGCTGACCCCGCTTCACGCCAGCCAGCCCTTGCGCCTGGTCCTCGGCGGCCTGCTGCTGGCGACGTTGGCGCCGGTCGGTCACGGCGCGATGCTCGACGGCCTCAGCGGCCAGTTGCTGATCCTCAATCAAATCATTCACCTGACCTGCGTCGGCGCCTGGCTCGGTGGATTGTTGCTGCTGGTGATGATCCTGCGGCAACCGGCTGGCCATGCTGTCCGCGAAATACTGCAACGCTTCAGCGGTGTCGGTTATGCGCTGGTGGCGGGACTGGTGATCACCGGGCTGATCAATGTGCGGGTGCTGACCGGGCAGTTCTGGCCGACCCCGTTGCTGTCCGGGTTTGCGTTGATTCTGCTGATCAAGGTGCTGCTGGTGAGTGCGATGCTGGGGTTGGCGCTGTTCAATCGGCAGCGGATCAAGGAGTGCGAGCAGCGCATGGCGACGCTCAAAACCAGCGTGATTATGGAGTGGCTGCTGGGCATTGGCGCGGTGGCGGCAGTCTCCCTCCTGGGCACCATGCCCCCGATGATTACCGGATAAACACCGTTTTTGTAGGAGCCGGCTTGCTGGCGATCCAGGCGACGCGGTCTTCCTGATACACCGCGGTGCCTGCATCGCCAGCAAGCCGGCTCCTACAAGGATCGTGTGGGGCCATCCAAGTCATCGTATAACTTCTGATTGACATACCCTGAAACACTCGCAAATAATCGCCCTGATGTTGTACGACGACGCATGACAAAAATAAAAACAACAAACACCCAGGGAACGTCACAGTGAGCAAACTCGCCCGCAATTCCTCCATCCGCACTTCTCGCCCTGTCTTCGCACGCCGGCATACCCTGAGCCTGATCGGTTGCAGCAGCCTGGCCGTACTCGCCATGCCTGTGATCGGCCACGCCGAAGGTTTCGTCGATGACGCCAAGGCCACGCTGAACCTGCGCAACTTCTACATCAACCGCAACTTCACCAACCCGACCTACCCACAAGGCAAGGCCGAAGAGTGGACGCAAAACTTCATCCTCGACGCCAAGTCAGGATTCACCCCAGGCCCGGTCGGTTTTGGTGTGGATGTGCTGGGCCTGTACTCGCAGAAGCTCGATGGCGGCAAAGGCACCGGCGGTACACAACTGCTGCCGATCCACGATGACGGTCGCCCTGCCGACAACTTCGGCCGGATGGGGGTGGCGCTCAAAGGCAAAATCTCGAAAACCGAATTGAAGGTCGGCGAATGGATGCCGATACTGCCAGTCCTGCGTTCGGATGACGGCCGCTCCCTGCCGCAAACCTTCCGCGGTGGCCAGGTGACCTCCACCGAGATCAGCGGCCTGACGCTCTACGGCGGCCAGTTCCGCCAAAACAGCCCGCGCAACGATGCGAGCATGGAAGACATGTCCATGAACGGCAAAGCGGCGTTCACTTCGGATCGTTTCAACTTCGGTGGTGGTGAATACCTGTTCAACGAGAAGCGCACGCAGGTCGGCGTCTGGTACGCGGAACTCAGCGACATTTATCAGCAGCAGTATTTCAACCTGAGTCACAGCCAACCCATCGGCGACTGGACCCTCGGCGCCAACCTCGGTTTCTTCAACGGCAAGGAAGATGGCAGTGCCCTGGCCGGTGATCTGGACAACAAAACCACGTTCGCCATGCTGTCTGCCAAATACGGCGGCAACACCTTTTACGTCGGCCTGCAAAAGCTCACCGGCGACAATGCCTGGATGCGCGTCAACGGCACCAGCGGCGGCACCCTGGCCAACGACAGCTACAACTCCAGCTACGACAACGCCAGGGAAAAATCCTGGCAACTGCGTCATGACTACAACTTCGTCGCCCTGGGCATTCCCGGCCTGACGATGATGAACCGCTACATCAGCGGCGATAACGTGCACACCGGCGCCATCACCGACGGCAAGGAATGGGGCCGCGAATCGGAACTGGCCTACACCATACAGAGCGGCGTGCTGAAGAACCTCAACGTCAAATGGCGCAACGCGAGCATTCGCAAAGACTTCAGCAACAACGAGTTCGATGAAAACCGCATTATCATCAACTACCCGATTTCGTTGTTGTAATACGTTCACTGGCTGATCCAAAACCTGTAGGAGCCGGCTTGCTGGCGATCCAGACGACGCGGTCTTGCTGATACACCGCGGTGCCTGCATCGCCAGCAAGCCGGCTCCTACAAGGGATAGCGTTCTTGCCACTTAACCCTCTATCGTTTTCAACCAAAGTTGCGTTGACAAGACCCGGAAACCCTAACGATACTTCGGCACAGTCGTACGACAACCTACAACGAACTCAACAACAATAATTTCGCGCCCAGGAACTTCCATGACCACCACTTCCCAAGCCCCTTTCAATCGCCTGCTGCTGACCGGTGCCGCCGGTGGCCTCGGTAAAGTGCTGCGCGAACGCCTGCGCCCTTTCGCCAAGGTCATTCGCCTGTCGGACATCGCCGACATCGCCCCCGCCATTGATGACCGCGAAGAAGTCGTGACCTGCGACCTCGCGGACAAGCAAGCCGTGCATCACCTGGTCGAAGGCGTGGATGCAATCCTGCACTTCGGCGGCGTGTCGACAGAGCATTCGTTCGAAGACATCCTCGGCGCCAACATCTGCGGTGTGTTCCACATCTACGAAGCGGCGCGCCGTCATGGCGTCAAGCGGGTGATTTTCGCCAGTTCCAACCACGTCATCGGTTTCTACAAACAGGATGAAGTGATTGACGGCCGATCCCCTCGCCGCCCGGACAGCTACTACGGTTTGTCCAAGTCCTACGGCGAAGACATGGCCAGCTTCTACTTCGATCGCTACGGCATCGAGACCGTCAGCATCCGTATCGGCTCGTCGTTCCCGGAGCCGCTAAACCGCCGAATGATGAGCACCTGGCTGAGCTTCGGCGACCTGACCCAACTGATCGAACGCTCCCTGTACGCGCCGAACGTCGGCCACACCGTGGTCTATGGCGCTTCCGACAACAAGAATCTCTGGTGGGACAACCGCTACGCTACCGCGCTGGGTTATGCACCGCAGGACACCTCTGAAGTGTTCCGTGCAAAAATCGACGCCCAGCCGATGCCGGCCGCTGATGACCCGGCGATGGTTTACCAGGGTGGCGCGTTTGTCGCGTCCGGTCCGTTCGGCGATTGAGTCAGCGCTGTTCACTTGATCCCCACAACAAAAACCCAGGGAATGAGTTGCCATGCAAGCCGAATTGATTGTCGATGCCCGCAACACGGTCGGTGAAAGCCCGGTCTGGGTCCCGGAAGAAAACGCCCTGTACTGGGTCGATATTCCCGCCGGGGGCCTGCAACGCTGGAGCGCCGAAACCGGGCATGTCGAGGCCTGGACGGCGCCGGAGATGCTCGCCTGCATCGCGCGTCACCGCGATGGCAGCTGGGTCGCCGGGATGGAAAGCGGATTCTTCCGCCTCCAGCCGCACAATGACGGCAGCCTCGACAGCGAACTGCTGGCCCACGTCGATCACCCGCGGACCGACATGCGCCTCAACGATGGTCGCTGCGACCGTCAGGGGCGTTTCTGGGCCGGCAGCATGGTGTTGAACATGGGCGCCAACGCGGCCGACGGTGCGCTGTATCGCTACGCCGACGGCCAGCGCGGGCCGCTCGACGCGCTACTGTCAGGATTCATCGTCCCCAACGGCCTGGGCTTCAGCCCGGACGGGCGCACGATGTACCTGTCTGACTCGCATCCCCTGGCCCAGCAAATCTGGGCCTTCGATTACGACATTGACAGCGGCACACCGACAAACCGTCGGCTGTTCGTCGACATGAATCACTTCTGCGGTCGCCCCGATGGCGCTGCCGTGGATGCCGAAGGCTGCTATTGGATTTGCGCCAACGATGCCGGGCTGATCCACCGTTTCACCCCCGACGGACGCCTGGACCGCTCCCTCACCGTACCGGTGAAAAAGCCGACCATGTGCGCCTTTGGTGGCAGTCGACTGGACACCCTGTTCGTGACTTCGATCCGCCCCGGCGACGACCATGACGAACAGTCACTGGCGGGCGGTGTGTTCGCCCTTGATCCGGGCGTCAAAGGTTTGCCGGACCCCCTTTTCAGCCACTGATCGAATTCGCCAGACAACGCTGTACCTGTAGGAGCCAGGCTTGCCGGCGAAGGCGATCTCAAATACGCCGTCGCCGGCAAGC